>CAZKNV010000205.1:0-4192 GCA_964554145.1 uncultured Burkholderiaceae bacterium | reverse complement strand
GATGAACCGGCACGAGCACGGCGAGGGCGTCTGGACGAGGCTCATGCGCGTAGCGCGTGAAGCGAGCGTAGCGAGCGGCCGAGGCCAAACGCCCTCAGTGCGGTTCTGGATTATCACGATGATGCTCGTTCTGGTAGGCCTTTCCACATTGAAAATCCGATGACGGATTCGCGCGCGCTGGTGCTCGGACTCGGTGACAGCGGCCTTGCGATGGCGCGGCATCTGGCGGCGCGCAATTACGTATTGCGTGTTGCCGACACGCGTCGTGAGCCGCCGTGCCTGGCCGCGCTGCGTGACGAGCTGCCGGAAGCTGAATTTGTTGCAGGCGATTTTTCATCGGCATTGCTCGCCGATGTGCGACTCGTTGCATTGAGTCCCGGCCTGTCTCCAACGCGCTCGACAGCCGCGAGGCTGATAAAGGGGGCGCTCAAGCGCAAGATCGAAGTGGTCGGCGAAATCGAACTGTTCGCGCGCGAGCTGGCGCGGCTGAAAGCCGAGCGTGGCTATTTACCGCAGATCATCGGTGTCACCGGCACCAACGGCAAGACGACCACGACGCGCCTGGCGGGTTTGATGATCGCAGCGTGCCGCAAACGAGTCGAAGTTGCCGGCAACATTTCTCCTGCCGCGCTGGACGCTTTGCGCACATGTCTGGCCGACGACGACTTGCCCGATGTGTGG
Organism: uncultured Burkholderiaceae bacterium; assembly: GCA_964554145.1. Classification (GTDB taxonomy): domain Bacteria; phylum Pseudomonadota; class Gammaproteobacteria; order Burkholderiales; family Burkholderiaceae_F; genus JACCZX01. The sequence continues at coordinate 3,511 of CAZKNV010000205.1, read as the reverse complement.
GTGCTCGAGCTTTCGAGCTTTCAGCTGGCCACCACGCGCTCGCTTGTCTGCGACGCAGCCGTGGTGCTCAACATCACTGACGATCATCTCGACTGGCATGACACGGCGGATAGCTATGTCGGCGCAAAGGCACGCATCTTCGGCGCGAAGACCGTGCAGATATTGAACCGCGAAGACGTGCGAGTCGCCGCGATGGCGAAGAAGAACGGCAACGTGGTCACGTTCGGCGCCGATGCACCCGTCATCGACGGTGCCTATGGAATCGTCATCGATCACGGCATCGCATGGCTCGCCTGGGCAGAAGATTTAAGCCCACCAGCGCGCAGAAAAAAAAAGGCGGAACCGCAGCCGGTGGCGTTGCCCGAGCCGCCTCAGGTGCTTACACATCGACTGATGCCGGCCGATGCACTCGGAATCCGCGGCCGCCACAATGCTGCGAATGCACTGGCCGCAATAGCACTGGCACGCGCAATCGACTGCCCGCTGGCGCCGATGATGCATGCGCTCTCCCGCTATCGCGGCGAGCCGCATCGATTGCAACTGATCGCGACGATCGACGGCATCGAGTATTACGACGACAGCAAGGGCACCAATGTCGGCGCTACCGTGGCGGCGCTTGAAGGTCTTGCCGTCGAGGGCAGGAAGCTGGTTGCCATTCTTGGTGGCGATGGCAAGGGCCAGAATTTTGTGCCACTGGCGGCGCCGATCGTGCGTCATGCACGCGCGGTGGTGCTGATCGGCCGTGATGCGCCGTTGATTCGCGCCGCACTCGCGCATGATGCGGCCGGTGTTCTGCTCGTGAACGCACAAACGCTCGAACAAGCGGTCGCCATTTCAGCCGAGCACGCGCGACACGGCGACGCCGTCCTGCTGTCGCCGTCCTGCGCGAGCTTCGACATGTTCCGCAATTACGTGCATCGCGGTGAGGTCTTTGCAGAGGCGGTGCGTGAGCTGCCGGCTGAAGCGGGACAGCCATGTTGAACGGCCTGTTTGGACCCGCCCGCAAACGATCGGCTCGACGCGAGCCTCGTGGCGGTACGGCGTTCGCGTTTGCCGGGTCGCTGACAGGTCTGAGCAGCGCTCCACTCGCAACAGCGCGTCCTACCGCGCTGCCCCAAGTTGACCGGCCGCTGATTGGCGTCGTATTGGCGCTGATCCTGATCGGTACCGTGATGGTGTACTCGGCGTCGATCTCGCTGGCTGACTCACCGCGCTACGACGTTGCACCGACGCATTTTCTGATGCGGCATCTGCTGTCGCTGGGCATTGCGTTCTGTGCGGCCGCGATTGCGTTTCAAATTCCGATCGCGGTGTGGCAGCGGCTGGCACCCTTCGTGTTCGTCGGTGCGTTCGCGCTGCTTGTCATCGTGCTGATTCCGGGGGTCGGCAAGGGTGTGAACGGTGCCAAGCGCTGGATACCGCTCGGCATCCTGAATCTGCAACCGTCGGAGCTGATGAAGATCGCGTGTGTGCTGTACGCGGCCAACTTCACGGTGCGCAAGCAGGACTACATGAATCACTTTGCAAAGGGATTCCTGCCGATGGCGTTCGTGATGGGCGCGATCGGCGTGGCGCTGCTGTTGCAGCCGGATCTCGGCGCGTTCGGCGTGATCGTCACGATCAGCATGGGAATACTGTTCCTCGGCGGCGTCAACGGCCGGCTGTTCGCGGGTATTTCGGCCGCGCTGGCATCGGTATTCGTTCTGGTCATCTGGCTTTCGCCGTGGCGGCGCGAGCGCATTTTTGCCTACCTCGACCCGTGGTCTGAAGACAACGCGCTCGGCAAGGCATACCAGCTGTCGCATTCGTTGATTGCCTTCGGGCGCGGCGAATGGTTCGGCGTCGGCCTCGGCGGCAGCGTCGAGAAGCTGCACTATCTGCCGGAAGCGCACACAGACTTCATTCTCGCGGTGCTTGGAGAAGAACTGGGCTTGGTCGGCGTCGCGACCGTCGTCGTGTTTTTTTACTGGCTGGTCAAGCGCGCGTTCGAAATCGGACGGCAGGCGATCGCACTCGAGCGCACGTTCGCGGGCCTGGTCGCACAAGGCGTGGGCTTGTGGATCGGCGTGCAAACGTTCATCAACGTCGGTGTAGCAACCGGTTTACTGCCGACCAAGGGACTGACCCTGCCGCTGATGAGCTACGGCGGTTCGGCAATGCTGTCGACGCTCGTCGCAATTGCGATTCTGCTGCGCGTTGATAGAGAGAACAGGGTTCTGATGCGCGGGGGCCGCGCGTGAAGCATTTGATGGTCGTTGCTGCGGGCACCGGCGGACATGTGATGCCCGGCGTGGCCATCGCCGAAGCAATGCGCGAGCGCGGGTGGTCGGTGAGCTGGCTCGGCACGCGCGTCGGCATGGAACGCCAACTGGTCGAGCCGCGCGGCATCGCGTTCGATGCGATCGATTTCTCCGGCTTGCGCGGCAAGGGCATCAGGACGTTGCTATTCGGCGGCTTTTATCTGCTGCGCGCGCTATGGCAAAGCCGAGCGCTGATTCGTTCGCGTAAGCCGCGCGTGATGTTTTCTACCGGCGGCTATGTCGCAGTGCCGGCCGGGATGGCGGCCAGCACGCTGGGTGTGCCGTTGGTCTTGCTGAACTCGGATGCGGCGCCGTTGATGTCGACCAGAATGTTGAAATCGCTGGCGTCGGCTGTGTTATGCGGCTTTGACGGCACGGCGGCGCGGGCAGTTGGCGACAAAGGACTGGTAACCGGCAATCCCGTGCGGGTAGAAATTGCGCAGATCGCGCCGCCCGAGCAGCGCTTTGCGGGTCGCAGCGGGCCGTTGCAGTTGCTGATCATTGGCGGCAGCCTCGGCGCGCAGGCGCTTAACGAGAATGTGCCGCAGGCACTGGCACTGATCGCTGCTGATCTGCGTCCAAGAGTGGTCCATCAATGCGGCGCCAAGCACGTCGATTCGGTGCGGGCGCTCTATCAAGCGGCTGGCGTCGAAGCCGAGGTCGTTGCGTTCGTAAGTGACATGCCTGACCGCTACGCGTTTGCGGATGTCGTTGTGTGTCGCGCCGGAGCGATCACCGTTGCGGAACTGGCTGTAGCTGGCGCTGCGAGCGTGCTGGTGCCGCTGGTCATCTCGACCACTTCCCACCAGCGCGCCAACGCTGAATTCATGGCAGCCAATGGCGCTGCAATCCATTTGCCGCAATCGGAACTGAGTGCACAACGTATCGCCGATTTGTTGCGTTCGCTAACGCGGGACCGTCTGCTTGCGATGGCGCAAGCGGCACGTGCCGTCGGCAAGCCGGATGCGACGAAGACGGTGGCGTCAGTGATCGAGAAGGTAGCCGCGTGAGTTATCAACCGTTTGGGAGGTTCGCCTGTGCAGCAGCGGCTAGCGCAGCTGCGCCGCCTAGTCGTCGGTCGCTTCGCGACTGCTCTGCGGTACTCGCCGAGGCGCCGGGCCTGCAAACTCGCTCCCTGCGGTCGCTCAAACAGGCAGGCCCGAAAGCCCGCGCCTCGGCTCCGCTCCTCGACGACGACTCAAAGGCGGCGC
>CAZKNV010000204.1:0-4222 GCA_964554145.1 uncultured Burkholderiaceae bacterium | reverse complement strand
TGCGGCGATGATCGCATAGTCGATCGCTTCTACAATCGTCAATCGAAAAACAGGACGAGCCATGGCCGACACACTTGCACAACGCGAATCGATGGAGTACGACATCGTGATCGTTGGCGGAGGCCCGGCAGGATTGGCCGCTGCCATTCGGCTCAAGCAGCTCGGTGCGGAGCGCGGCCACGAAGTCAGCGTTTGCGTGCTTGAAAAGGGCTCCGAGATCGGTGCGCACATTCTGTCGGGTGCGGTGATCGACCCGATTGCGCTGGCCGAGCTGTTTCCCGATTGGAAAGAACGCGGCGCGCCGCTGAAGACGCCGGTCAGTGAAGAGCGCTTTCTGTTTCTGTCCGAAACCGGTTCGCGCGAGGTGCCCCATGCCTGGCTCCCGGCGCCGCTGAAGAACGACGGTTACTACATCGGCAGCCTCGGTAATCTGGTGCGATGGCTCGGCCAACAGGCGGAATCGCTCGGTGTTGAAATCTTCCCCGGCTTTGCGGCAGCAGAAGTGTTGTATGACGACACTGGTGCAGTCAGGGGCGTTGCTACCGGCAACATGGGCGTCGGCCGTGACGGCAAGCCGACCGAAAACTTTCAGCCGGGTGTCGAGCTGCACGGCAAGTACACGTTGTTTGCAGAAGGCGCGCGCGGCAACCTGGCGCGACAGCTTGCTCCTCGCTTCAAATTGAACGACGGCCGCGACCCGCAGACATGGGGCATCGGCATCAAGGAAATCTGGGAAGTCGATGCCGCAAAGTTCACCGCAGGACTCGTGCTGCACAGCGCCGGTTGGCCGCTCGATAACAGCACTTATGGCGGCGGCTGGATGTATCACTTCGGAGGGAACCTGGTGTCGGTCGGACTCGTCGTTGGCCTCAGTTACACGAATCCGTACCTGTCACCGTTCGATGAATTTCAGCGGTACAAAACGCATCCTGCGATCCGCACGACTCTTGAAGGCGGCAAACGGCTCGAGTACGGTTCCCGCGCCATTAACGCCAGCGGTTTGCAATCGTTGCCGAAACTCGTCTTTCCTGGCGGTGCACTGATCGGCTGTGATGCCGGATTCCTGAACGCGCCGCGCATCAAGGGCAGTCATGCCGCGATCAAGAGTGGAATGCTCGCCGCCAATGCAGCGTTTGAGGCGCTGGTGGCCAACCGGCAACGTGACGAGCTGGCCGCGTATCCGCAAGCGTTCGAGAAGAGCTGGCTGCACGATGAGCTGCATCGCGCGCGCAACTTCAAGCCGTGGCTCGACAAAGGCTTGGTCATCGGCTCGCTGATGTTCGGCATCGATCAGATTATTTTTCGCGGCAAGGCGCCGTGGACGTTGCATAGAAAGTTGGCCGATCACGAAAAGCTGAAGCCGGCCGCAGAGTGCGAGCCGATCGCGTATCCGAAGCCCGATGGCAAACTGACCTTCGATCGACTGTCGTCGGTATATCTGTCGAACACCAATCACGAAGAAAACCAGCCGGCGCATCTGACGCTGAAGGACCCGTCAGTGGCAACTACGATCAACCTGCCGAAGTACGCCGGGCCCGAGCAGCGCTACTGCCCTGCGGCGGTATACGAATTCGTGAAAGGCGCAGACGGGAACGAACGACTGCAGATCAACTTTCAAAACTGCGTGCACTGCAAGACCTGTGACATCAAGGATCCGACGCAAAACATCGTCTGGGTCACTCCGGAAGGCGGCGGCGGGCCGAACTACGTGAACATGTAGCGGCGCTATCGCCTGCTGATGTACCAGCACACGCTCATCATCGGCGGCACCGGGATGCTGCGAGCAGCATCAGTCGAGCTCGCAGCCCGCTCACGCATGATGACTTCGGTCGCTCGAACCGGGCGTTCGCTGGGTGCGCTGAACTCGTCGCTGCCGGCGTCAAGCGGCACTCATCACGTGCTCGCACTCGACTGGAACGAGCCCGATGAGTTTCTTCATGCTGTGCAGGCACATCTGGCTCGGACCGAGCTGCCCGACCTCGTTGTCGCCTGGATACACGATGACGAACTCGCGATTCGGCTCGCAGCGAGCCTTGCCGAATCGGAGCCGAGGTGCCACTTTTTTCACGTAGTCGGCAGTGCTGCTGCCGATCCGTCACGGATCGCAGCTTCTTTAAGCGGGCGAGTGCCCTCATCGAACGTTGTTTACCACCAAGTCATCCTCGGTTACGTCCATGCCAACGAAGGAACGCGGTGGCTGACGAACGAAGAAATCTCGGCGGGTGTACTAGATGCCATTGCGCGCGTAAAACCGGAGCACATAGTGGGCACGATTCAGCCGTGGGCCACTCGATCATGATGGGAAAGCCAAGGCTTCCAAGCAGTCAATAGCTATGCGTCCTGCAGCCGCGCTGCCTTTACATGTCCCTGATAGCAACCTCACGCTTTCCGCGCTTGGGCTTGAGCGTCCCTCTCAGATTCAGGATTGAACGTGTCTTGGCCCGCATCACGGTCGTGCCATCACTGAAGCGAGCGAACACCACGCGCGTGCCGGCAGTCAACCCCATAGTTTTGCGGATATCGACCGGGATTGTGATTCGGCCCCTGCCTCTAACGGTTGCTTCGGACATCGCACCTCCCTGATACTCCGGTTCAAACAGCCTCTCGCCGCTCCCATTCGCCGGCCAGCACCTTCTCCAGCCACATCACGCCGAGCATCGTCTTGACGTCGGTCACGGTGCCCTCGCGCACCCATTGCAGCAATTGGTGCCACGATGTTGTAAATACTTCGAGCGTCTCACCGGCATCGAGGGTGGCACCTTCGTGCGTCAGCTCCTCTGCGAGAAACATCTCGATCTTCTCGTCTGAGTAGGCAATCGCGTTGTGCAGTCCGCCGAGGTAACTCCACCGAGCTGCGCGATAACCGGTTTCTTCGAGCAGCTCGCGTTGCGCGCACGCGAGCGCGGTCTCGCCGGCGTCGATCTTGCCTGCTGGAAATTCCACCGCAGTGCGCTTTAACGGATACCGAAATTGCCGCTCCAGCACGACCTGGCCGTCGGGCAGCAGCGGAACGATCATTACCGCACCCGGATGCCGCAAGTATTCACGGGTACCGATGTGTCCGTCGGCCGATTGCACTTTGTCGATGTACAGACGCAGAAATGCGCCTTCGAATGCGAGGCGGCTATCGAGCGTGTGCTCGGCCAGCGGATCGTCACCGTCCGAGCGAGTCACTTGCTGGTCCGACAGCTACCCGCCGAGCGTGCGCGTCATGGCGTTCGCGCATAGCTGCAGCAGATACTGCGGCAGGATGCCGAGCACGAGTACGAACACGCCGTTGATCGACAGTGCCACGCGCATGTCGATTGGCGCCACGATCGGCGTGGCGGCGGCCTCGGGCGTCGGCTCATCGAAGTACATCGTCTTCACGATACGAAGGTAGTAGAACGCAGCGATCAGCGAAAACGCCACTGCGATCACCGCCAACGATACGGCCGCGGCAGTTGCGCCCTCGCTTATCAACGCCTGCAGCACGACGAGCTTGGCGTAAAAGCCGACGGTCGGCGGAACGCCCGCCAGCGAAAACATCAACAGCAACATGACGAACGCGTACCAGGGGCTGCGCTTCGCGAGGCCGCGAAAATCCGCGATCTCCTCGGCTTCGAAGCCTTGTCGCGACAGCAACAGGATGATGCCGAACGTGCCGAGCGAAGTCAGCGCGTAGGCGATCAGATAGAACATCGCAGCGCTGTAAGCGTTGGCAATCAACGCCGGATCACCGGCAGTCACGCCGGAGAGCATCGCCAGCAGTACAAACCCCATCTGCGCGATCGTCGAGTAGGCCAACATTCGCTTTAGATTGGTCTGTGCAATAGCGGTCAGGTTGCCCAGCACCAGCGATGCGACCGCGAGCAGCGCAAGGATCTTTTGCCAGTCGATGGCAAGCGGCAGCAGCCCCTCGACCAGAATCCGGAATGCGATCGCAAAGACCGCAAGCTCGGGCGCCGAACTAATTAACAACGTAATTGGCGTCGGCGCGCCCTGATAGACATCGGGCGCCCACATGTGAAACGGCACGACGCCGAACTTGAACGCCAGCCCCGCGATCACGAAGACGATCCCGAGCATCAGGGACGCCCGGTTGACAACTTGTCCCGCCGCTACACGGCGTGCCAGCTCGTCGATCTCGAGCGTGCCGGTCGCGCCGTAGAGCATCGACATTCCATAGAGCAGGAAGCCTGAGGCCAGCGAGCCCAGCACGAAGTACTTCATCGCCGCCTCG
>CAZKNV010000203.1:0-4225 GCA_964554145.1 uncultured Burkholderiaceae bacterium | reverse complement strand
TGCCGATCCCGGCACGACGAGGCGAACCACCAGCGTGCTGATTAGAGCGAGCCCGAGGTTCGCTTGCCAGCGCCGGGCGCGTGATAGCCTCAACGCCCGGACAGGCGCCAGGTGCTCCCATAAGGCGAGCGCGGCAAAGACGGAGAGAAACACGCCGCCGCGCAGTGCAAGCTCGAAGTCCAGAAGGTCCATCCGGCCGTGCGCAAGATGATCAACTAATCAACTAATGGGTTGAATAGTAGAATGGCAGCCGTGGCAAAGTCAACGACAACCGATTCGCAACACAAACTGCGCCTCTACGAGGCGATCGGCCGCGTCGCGCTCGCACTCGGCAGCGCCGGCCGGCTCCAACTCCTCGAGCTGGTCGCCCAGGGCGAGCGCAGCGTGGATGCGCTGGCCGCGATGACAGGATTGTCCGTCGCCAACACGTCCAAACACCTTCAGACACTGCGGCAGGCGGGTCTCGTATCGACGCGCAAGGCGGGTCTGCACGTTTACTACTCGATCGCCGGAGACGACGTAGCCGCGCTTCTATCAGCGTTGCACCAGGTTTCGGAGCACCGGGTCGCCGAGGTCGAGCAACTCCTGCGGATCTGGCTCGCGGACCGAGATGAAATGGAAGCGGTGCCTGCCGGCGAAGTGCTGGAGCGCGCGCGCAAGGGCCTGGTCGTCGTGCTTGACGTACGCCCGACCGAAGAGTTCTCGGCCGGCCACTTGCCCCGGTCGATCAATATCCCGATCCACGAGTTGGAGAAGCGGCTGAAGGAGTTGCCCAAGCGCAAGGAAGTCATTGCGTACTGCCGCGGCCCCTATTGCCTGATGTCCTACGATGCGGTGTCCCTGCTACGCAAGAAAGGGATCAAGGCGCGGCGCATGGAAGCCGGTTTGCCCGAATGGCGCGCGGCCGGTTTGCCGGTGGAACGCTAGATCCAGCAACGAGTCTTGGACTTGTACGAGGTAAACGCCTCGCCGAAGAGCGCGTGCAGCGCCCTTTCCTCAGGCGCAATCTGGAAGCGATTCATATAGAAGACAAAGAGCGGCAACACAACCAAGGCTGCGGCGTTTGCGAGATAAATCGCCAGCGCCGCGAGCAGCAGCAAGAATCCGAGGTACATCGGGTTGCGTGACATCCGATAGACGCCTCTCGTCACCAGAGATGTCATCGTCGCGCCTCGCATCGGATTTACCGTCGTTTTCGCGCGCCTGAATTGGACCACTCCTGCAAGGCACGTGGACACACCGACCATCGCAACCACGGCCGCCAGCAAATTCTTCTCTGGCAACGGAAACGTAAGTTGCGGCAACACAGTCGCCAGCGCCAGCATCAACAACGACGCAACCAGCAACACTGCAAGCGGCGGGACTTTGAACTCCAGGTAATGACCCGCCATTCACTGCTTATAGACTTTGTCGACTTCGCGGCGGACCAGTGTCTTGAGTTGTTCAACCCCGAAGTCCTGCAGCGGGTTGCCGTTGACGATAAAGCTGGGGGTGGCCTTGACGTTCAGCGCCACCAGGTCTGCTCGATCTTGTTCGATACTGGCAGCGATACGCGGATCGCGTACATCGTTCTTCGCTCGCTCGATATCCAGGCCGAGGCCGCCCAGATAGTTCCATATCAACTCCGGTTGCGGGCGAGAGTGAGAGGCCCATTGTGGCTGCGCATCCAGAACGGCCTCGACCGCTGGCCAGAAGCGCTGCTGCCTCCTGGCGGCCTCGAGAATCTTGATCGCTTCGTCGGATCCCTGGTGAAAAGCCGCGTAGCGCAATACAAGTCGCACCTTTCCGCCGCTCGAATCGATGATCTCCTTCACCAACGGATAGAACTTTCTGCACGATTCGCAGGCAGGATCGAAAAACTCCACCAGTTCGACCTTCGCATCCGCCGCACCGTAGGTCGGTGAATGAAACCGCACGAGCGCCGAGCTGCTTTGCCGGGTCGCCTGCACGACCTTATCGGCCTGCTGGCTTTTGTAGGCGTAGATCCCCAAAACGAACGCCAGCAGGATAAAAATACCCGCTGTTATCACGATGGTCTGCCTCTTCATTTACCGATTCCTTTTCGTGCAGCAATCAAAAGGGCGATGATTATCGAGAACGCAGCCAGCGACATCAGCGGGATGGGAACCCCTCCGATCTGCTGCGACGCTGTATCAGCGCACGAAACGCCCTGACTGCACGGCTGAATGTTTTCGGGAATGAAACCCGCATACAGCAGGCAGTGATACAGGGCGACGCACCAGCCGCCGAGCGCGAGCGCCAGCGAATATTTGACGTGGCCGAGGTCGAACGGGAAAAACGCCGCCGTCAAAATAACGGCCAACGGAAACATGAAAATTCTCTGGTACCAGCACAGGACACATGGCGGCAAGTCCATCACTTCACTGAAGAACAGGCTTCCGAGCGTTGCGGCAACCGCAATCAACCAGGCAGAGAACATCCAGGTCCACTGCAAGTTGCTGACTGCAAGTTGTCGAGTCACGGTCGGCAGCATGTACTAAGCGGCACGGAGTTCTTCTCGTGCCAGGCTCAGAGTCGAAACACCCGAGGCAATCGCCAGACTCGCCATCACAGCGGCGACGAGCAAGTCCGGCAAGCGCGAACCTGTTCGAAAGACGCCCAACGCGGCAGCGAGCACAGCGATGTTGCCGATCGCATCATTTCGAGTGCAGAGCCATACCGAGCGCATGTTCGCATTGCCTTCGCGGTAGGCGAACAGCAGCGCTGCTACACCGAGGTTGGCAACCAGCGCGACAGACCCAACGATTCCCATCGTGATCGGCTCGGGTTGGGATCCGCTCAGCAAGCCCCAGCCCGTCATCACGAGCACGAAGACGCCATAGGCCGTCATAGAAAAACCTTTGACGAGCGCCGCGCGCGATTGCCATAGCGTTCCGAACGCGATGGCGCCCAGCGACAAGCCGTAGTTGGCGGCGTCACCGGCGAAGTCGACGGCATCGGCCAGCAGCGATACTGATTCGGCGGCAAAGCTTGCGCCCAGTTCGACTGCAAACATCGCGGCGTTTACGGCGAGTGCAATCCACAGGACGCGCCGGTAGCGGCTGCTAGCGGCGGAATCGACTGCTTCGACCGGACAACAGGACTTGGACAATGCGAGTCTCCGAAGAGCTACCATTGCAAACCCTGAAGTGACTACAGAGTCAAGCGGAGAATTTGATGCGTATCGGACAAATCGCTGCGGCCACCGGCGTCGATGTGGAAACAGTGCGGTACTACGAGAAGGCGGGCCTGCTGCCGCCGCCTCGCAGACGCGCCAACGGGTATCGCGCTTATGGTCCTGCGCAACTCGAACGGCTGGCGTTTATCAGGCACTGCCGCTCGCTGGACGTGACGATTGCGGATATTCAGCGACTACTCGCCCTGATCGATCATCCGGCATCCAAGTGCCATGAAGCGGATGCCTTGATCGACACGCAGCTGCAGCGCGTGCGCGCGCGGCTTGAGTCGCTGACGACGTTGGAGAATCAGCTCGTTTCGCTCAGAGCACGCTGCAAGACACCGCGGTCGTCGCGCCGGTGTGGAATCCTTGCCGAGCTCGTCGAAGCGGCGCGCGGTGAAGCCGATGTATGCAGCGGCACCAAGGTCACTGCCTGAAGAGGCCGCATGTTCGTCGCTAAGACTTTTGTGCTGTTCGTCTTCACGGCGATGGCCGAAATTATCGGCTGCTATCTGCCCTATCTTTGGCTGAAGAAGGAAGGATCGGTCTGGCTGCTGATACCTGCTGCTGCAAGCCTGGCCCTGTTTGTATGGCTGCTGACTTTGCATCCCACAGCGGCCGGGCGGGTGTACGCCGCGTACGGGGGCGTGTACGTCGCAACGGCGATCGTGTGGCTCTGGCGGGTCGATGGCGCGCGCCCCACTACATGGGATTGGGTGGGGGCGACGGTGGCGCTCGTCGGTATGGGAATCATCATCGCGGGTGCCCGTCCAATCTGATAGGACGTGAGCGGTAGCGACGCAAATGCCGCCGCTCCACAATCATTTACATGCCCTCAATTGAAGGAGTGACACATGCAACCGATCTCGCGCCGCGATGCGATTGTCACGCTTGCCGCTACCGCCGCCGGCGCATCATTTCCGCTTTACTTGGCCGCGCAGCCCGCGAAGATGCAGTCGTGGCCGCTGGCTACTCCACAACGCACCGGAATTCACGACGTCGCGCCCGCGCCCGATGGCGGCGTGTGGTTCAGCGCTCAGCGTAGCG
>CAZKNV010000202.1:0-4239 GCA_964554145.1 uncultured Burkholderiaceae bacterium | reverse complement strand
GGTGGCATGCGTCCACTTCTCGCCCACGAGCACGCTCATCGTGCCTTCGATCACATTAGAAGATGTCGTCTTCCGGATGCGAGTGCGCTCCGGGGCCCTGGGTGTGTGGTTCGAGCCACCACTCAGAGATGGAGTAGCGCGACACGGTTTCTGCGCCGTCGGCCTTGAATACGGCGCTGATGCGGCCCATCGGATAGGCGCGGCCTTCGCCAGGACCCAGGACCACTGCGTCGCGCGGCGGAACTGCTTCATCGGCGACGGGCACAGTGGGGCTGACGGCCTGAATCACTGCTGCGCCCCGAATCGAGCTGCTGACCTGACTCTGGCTCGCGCAGCTTCCACCTCGCGGTCGCGTGGATCGGCGCTCGTTACCAGCGAACTGATAAGGACGCGCGCCGTGGCTGCAACGTTTTCGCACGCGCGCTCAAACGCCGCCTCATTTGCCTTGGATGGGCTGTTGAATCCACTGAGCTTTCTGACGAACTGCAAGGACGAAGCTCGAATTTCTTCCTCGGTCGCAGGCGGTTCGAAATTGAACAGGGTCTTGATGTTTCTGCACATACGGTCACTCCATCGGGTTGCGCCATGCACGTAACGCGCTTGAACAAGGGTAAAGGATAGGACACTGTTATCAGATTACGGGACGCATGGTCGGTTCAGCCGCGACCTCTTACATAGACATGCGCTGCCACACCGATGACCAGGCACACCAGGGCAACGATGTCGGCCATGAAAACGCGTGCAACCTGAGCGTTGTAGCCGCCAGTGGACCAGGCCAGCCACAGAAAGGAAACAACACTGACAAAGCCAGCGATGAACGCAACCGTTTGAAACCGGGGTTGAAGGCGGCGAAGAGAAAGAACAGGCCAAGGAGGCCGAAGAGCACGGCACGATGGCGCATGAGGATGGCAAGGTCAGGGTCGTTAAAGGACAGCCCATAAAGCGCCGCAAGCCGTTCGCTCCCGAGCACGCCTGACAGCGGCAGCAAGTGAATCACGCCGACTACAACGAGCATTGCCGATACGAGATAGCGCATGGGCATCACCTTTTCTCTCCCACGCCCTTGAAGAATGTGTAGCAGAAGACGCCGTCTGCCTCAGCCGTTCTGTACAGATCGCGGATGCCCGCATCGAACGCTTCCGGCTCGGCAATGCCGGCCTCGAGCGCGGATTCGCGAACGCCCTCAATCATCGCGGTGAACGTCTTTCGCGTGAAGCCATCGACGAGATCGGGCCTGCTGGAATCAACGTACACCATCCGCGGAGAGACGTGAACCGCGTCGAGACCCGCCTCGACCATCATCGGGTAGAGTTGCCGGCCGACCAGTGAATCGCCTCCGGCCGCCCGCTGTAACTCGACTAGACACTGGATCGCCCTTTGCGCTGCGCCGCTGTCGGGATGGAAGTAGGCTGACCCGTGATCCCCTTCGATGACGGTGATAGTGCCGCCGGGCTTGAGCAGCCCACTGAGAATCGCCAAAGCCGCAACGGGCCGCGAGAGGTGCTCCAAGACGAAACAGACGAAGACGTGGTCGAACGATTCCGGGTCGAAGGGCAAGGCGAATATGTCGGCCTGCCGAAATTGCACATTGCTGAGGCCCGCAGCGTCTGTCCTGCGCCTGGCCTCCGCGATCGAGTCTGGGGAGATGTCAACCGACACGAATCGTGCGCCCGGGCTCCTTTGAGCCAGGGTGACCGTCTGCGCGCCGACCCCGCATCCCGCCTCGAGGACTACGCTCCCGGCCGGGTATGACGTGTCAGCGTGCAGTAGGTCGACCAGCGTTCTTGCCTGATCCTTCAGGCGAGCGTTCTCGTGCGGGTCATAGCCGTGCACATATGTCTCGTTCACGTATCTCTTTCGTTTTGCGCCTAACGCTCTTATGCGTCGATTTTGACTGATGGCCGCATGCCCACCTCATTGATGCTCGAAGACCTCAAGGCGACCGACACGTTCGGACGCTCGCTGGCCGCCGCTGTGGTCCAGCACCTCGACGCGATACGCGCGGCGGGGCTTCAGCTCAATCTTTCCGGCGATCTTGGTGCCGGGAAAACCGCACTCGTGCGAGCGATGCTGCGCGCGCAGGGCGTTGCCGGCCCGGTTAAAAGCCCCACGTTTGCCCTGCTTGAACCTTATACGGTTTCGAGCTTAGACTTCTACCACTTTGATTTTTATCGGCTTAAGGATCCCAGCGAGTTCGGTAGCACGGGCTTTCGGGAGCTGTTTGGACCGGGCCGCATCTGCGCTGTCGAATGGCCGGAACGCGCTGGAGCGCGGCTGCCAACCGCCGATATCTCGATCACGTTGACCGTAGACGGCGACGGTCGACGGGCAATGATCAGCACGGCAAGCGAGTTGGGTGAGGCATGTCTGAGTGTGGCGATGGCAAGAATGCAAGCGATCGACGACGGTTCATCACCGTCGGCGCAAGCACGCTCTTCCTCGCACTGACGCACCACGAAATCGCTTCCGGCGCGACCTTGCTCGCCGTGCGCGTGTGGCCCGCCGAGGACTACACGCGAGTCACGCTCGAGCATGACGGGCCGCTTAGCTTCTCTCACTTCATGGTGCGCGATCCGGCGCATCCGCTGCGACTGGTCGTCGACATCGACGGCCTCGATCTGACGCCGACCTTGAAGGAGTTGGTCGGCAAGATCGAAGCGAACGATCCGTACATCGCACTGGTACGCGTCGGCCAGAATCGGCCAAGAGTGGCGCGGCTGGTCATCGAACTGAAGGAAGACATCAAGCCGCAGGTATTTTCTCTCGAACCAGCCGGTCCGTATCAGCATCGACTAGTGATGGATCTGTATCCGGTCAACCCGCCTGATCCGTTGCTCGCCCTGCTGCGCGAACACGAGAGCAAGACGCCCCCCAAGACGCAGAGCCCGAACGCGCGCCGCCCACCGCCCGATGTGCAGCGAATCATCACGGTGATGCTCGATCCGGGCCATGGCGGCGAAGATCCCGGCGCAGTCGGCCGCGGCGGCACGTACGAGAAAACGGTAACGCTGCAGATCGGCCAGCGCTTGCGCGAAATGATCGCGGCAGATTCGCAGATGCGAGTGGCGATGACGCGCGACGGCGATTACTTCGTGCCGCTGCGCACGCGCGTCGCGAAAGCGCGCGCAGTGCATGCGGATCTATTCGTCTCAATCCATGCCGACGCGTGGATCAGGCCGGATGCGCGCGGCTCGTCGGTGTTTGCGCTGTCGGAAAATGGCGCCTCGAGCAGCGCTGCCGCCTACATGGCAAGAAAAGAAAACAATGCCGATCGGGTCGGTGGCATCAACCTCGCTTCGAAGGATCGCCAGTTGCAACGCATGTTGCTCGATCTATCGACCACCGCGCAGATCAACGACAGCCTGAAGCTCGGCGGCGCGGTGTTGCGCGAGCTCGAACGCATCAATCGGTTGCACAAGCCGAGAGTCGAGCAGGCGGGCTTCGCGGTGCTGAAAGCGCCGGACATCCCGTCGATCCTGGTCGAGACCGCGTTCATCAGCAATCCCGAAGAAGAAAAACGGCTGCGCGATGACGAATATCAGGACAAGATGGCGCGCGCGATCCTGGTCGGCATCAAGCGTTATTTTGCGAAGAATCCTCCGCTCGCTCGTAGTCCACTCACCTGATCCGCTTACTTGAGCACGCGCACGGTCTTCCTGCGGCGCAGCAGTCGTAGCAAAGCGGCCAGCATCAGCGGCCCGACCACCGCCAGGATGCCGACGATCAGGATGACGCCAAGGTTGTCGCGAATCAGCGGTATGTTGCCGAACAGGTAGCCGCCATACACCAGCGACACGACCCATACCGCTGCGCCGAGCACGTTGAAGAACTGAAACTTGCGAAAGTCCATGCCGGAAGCGCCCGCCACCAGCGGCGCAAACGAACGGACCACCGGGACGAAGCGCGAGATCATCACGGTCTTGCCGCCGTGCCGCTCGTAAAAATCATGCGTCTTCATCAACGCGGTCTGATCGATCCACCCGATCGTGCCGTCGTAGACCTTCTTGCCAAGCCACGCGCCGATAAAGTAGTTGAGCGTGTTGCCTAGTACTGCAGCCACCATGATGATGATGACCAGCAGATGAACGTTGAGCCCCCGGTCCTCCACCGACGGCAGCGCTGAAACCGCACCGGCCACGAACAGCAGCGAGTCGCCGGGCAAGAACGCCATGAACACCAGCCCGGTTTCCGAAAAGAAAATCGAGAACAGCACGACGTAGACAAGCACGACGTTGCGCT
>CAZKNV010000201.1:0-4255 GCA_964554145.1 uncultured Burkholderiaceae bacterium | reverse complement strand
AGGCTATGAATCACTATGACCTGTCGCTGGCAACGTGGGAAGAATTGCCACGCGCACATGCGTTGGTCGCCGCGGTCGCGCATCATGCTTTTCAGCGCCGCTCGTTGGACGAGCTGATGAGCAAATTGGCGCCCGGCGCACTTTATGTCGACGTCAAGTGCCAGGCCGACGCGGTGGCGCTGCGCAGCCGGGGCGTGGAGGTCTGGCGGCTTTAAGAGCAAACGAGCAAGCGTTAATCCGACCGCGCACTCAAAGTTGGGATGCCGCAAGTCGGAAACCGACCGCCGGTCATTGCTGTGCATCAACGTCCCGTATTACGCTTTTTTTTTTGGGTCATTCAGTGTTTCGCACAGTGTCTCGTAAACCCGACGCTTGATCGCGCCGTTACACGAGAGCGTCCTGTCAAGAGGAATAAGCAACGGCACTGGAATTGCTTCCTCGGCATCGGGCGGCGAGCTATTCGCCAACACTGGGGACTTGGAATTACGGGCAACAAAGAATCCGAAAGTCGGTCGCACCGGTGCAACTTTGCTTAGCTACCGTAGTGAACACAGATCTGCCGAATATCAGGCGGACGAGCAAATAGAAATAGGCAAATCGGCAAATCGGGGTCGGGAAGGAAAGGACTGCTGTGCTTAGCTTATCGCGTCGTCAATTTTCGGCCGGAGCCTTGACCGAAATGGCGGTGTTCGCCGGCTGCTGCATCTCCACCATGATGCTGGCTGCGTTCCTGCAACTCGGACCGTATGGCGTCGGCACGCGGTCGATTTTCGTTCCTGCCGTCCAGTTCGCAGTGCTCATGACCGCCTTGGGCGTCGTCTTCAGTTTGTTCCGAGTGGGTGAGCCGAAGTCGCTGACTGTCGTCTTCGTCCGGACAGCGATCGTATTGGCGGTTGGATTTCCGATTGCTTATGTGTTGTTCGGCTATGTAACGGGAGGATCGATAGCACGCCAGGTTCTCGTATCCGCCAGCTTGTACGCGCTGGCCGGTGTCACGCTCATCCGGATGACGGTGTCCATGGTGCTCGACGCCGGCGTCGGTTTGCAAAAAGTACTTATCGTGGGCACCGGCGCTGAAGCGCTCGCGGTCGAAAAAGTCATTAACCAGATGGGCCCGCGCCGGTCCGTCGTCGTTGGTTTCTATCCGGCGGGAACGGAGGATGCGCCTACAGTCCAGGGCACTGACGGCAAGGCGAGGCGTTTTCCGCGCTCGATCGAGCTGCCTGCCATCGTCAAGCGCTTCCAGGTGGACGAGATCATCATCGCGGTGCGCGAGCAGCGGGGTGGTGCGCTGCCGATTAGAGAGTTACTGGAGTGTCGTATCTGCGGCGTGCCGGTGCGCGATCTGTCCGCATTTTACGAACGCGTTCGTGGCGAAGTCCCGATCGAATCGCTGAAGGCGAGCTGGCTCATTTACGGCGACGGTTTTGCGCAGGACGCAACTCGCACTTTCGTCAAAAGAGTCTTTGATATTGCGCTGGCCGTTGTTCTGCTGCTGCTCGCGCTGCCGGTGATGCTGGTGGCCGCTGCTGCAATTTTCCTGGAAAGCGGCGCGCCGATATTCATCGTGCAGGAACGAGTCGGGCGCTGCGGTCGTCTATTCCTGTGTATTAAATTCCGCAGCATGAGAGCCGATGCCGAGCACGATGGAGTTGCCCGCTGGGCCAGCGCCAACGACGCGCGCGTTACGCGTGTCGGACGGTTGTTACGCAAGCTGCGAATCGACGAATTGCCGCAGTTGTTCAACGTGTTGAGCGGTGAAATGAGCCTGGTCGGGCCGCGTCCCGAGCGCCCGGCGTTTGTGGCCGAACTGAAGGACGAGATTCGTTTTTACGACGTGCGCCACAGCATCAAGCCCGGCGTGACCGGTTGGGCGCAGATCCGTTATCCCTACGGTGCTTCGGTCGAAGACTCACAGCGCAAACTGCAATACGACCTGTACTACGTCAAGAATCACTCGCTCTCCCTGGATGTCCTGATCCTGGTGGAGACGGTACGGGTGGTTCTATTCGGCGAGGGTGCCCAGTAGCCCCCCGGCCGGGCCATGTGGCCTCATCCGGGGTGATGTAATAGACTGATTTTCGCTCGGCAAGCGAATCTTCGATTCAAGATCGCAGGCATATCTGCAGCAGCAGACGGCGATAAAGGCAGACTTCGGCAAGGGAAAGACAATGTCGCAGACAAAAAATACGGCTCGTGTTATTGCACTCGCGGTGCTAACTGCGCTGTTGACCGCGTGCGCCGGCGCCCAGTATCCGCCGGCACCGGTATCGGCGGCGAGTCCCGATTATCGTTATCTGATCGGTCCGCTTGACACCGTTAACATCGTTGTCTGGCGCAATCCGGAACTTTCGCTGACGACCGCAGTGCGCCCCGACGGACGTATCTCCACTCCGTTGGTCGAAGATCTTCCTGCGGTAGGGCGCAATACAGCCGAACTGGCGCGCGATCTCGAAAAGGCGTTGGCAAAATACATTCGCGATCCGGTAGTCACCGTGATCGTCACCGGTTTTGCGGGGTCCTCGAATGAGCAGATTCGCATCATCGGCGAAGCGGCGAAGCCGCAGGCCGTGCCGTACCGGCAGAATATGACCTTGCTCGACGTGATCATTCTGGCAGGCGGCCTGACCGACTTCGCCGACGGCAACAAGGCGGTGCTGGTGCGAGGTTCGGAGAAGGGCAAACAGTACAGCGTGCGCCTTGCTGATCTGGTGCGTCGTGGCGACATTTCGGCCAATGTTGACGTGCGGCCGGGCGACGTTCTGATCATTCCGCAGAGTTGGTTCTGAGCATCGACATGCTGAACTGCCTGCAAGGCGCGGATGGCGCTCGCTGCAACACACCGGGTTCGATCGATGGATGAAATTCTCCGCCAATTTTCGACAATCGCCGGCGACATGTGGCGCCGCCGGTGGATCGGACTGGCAGTCGCGTGGCTGGTTGCCGTCGCGGGGGCAGTCGCTCTTTGGCTCACGCCTGACCGCTATGAGGCGACGGCGCGGGTGTACGTCGATACGCAAACCGTTTTGAAGCCATTGATGGCGGGGCTTGCCGTGCAGCCCAATATCGAACAGCAGATCGGCATGCTGGCGCGCACCATCATTGCGCGGCCGAACATCGAAAAGATCATGCACAGCGCGAATCTGGATGTGTCGGCTACGTCTCAGATCCAGCGCGATCAGATGGTGGATCAACTGATCAAGCGGATCCGCTTCACCAGTGTGGGACGCGAAAACATCTACACCATCAGCTATCAGGATACGAGCCCCGAGCGCTCCAAGCGTGTGGTTTCCGATCTGCTGTCGCTGTTCGTAGAATCCGGCCTTGGCAACAAGCGGCGTGACAGCGAGGCGGCGCGCCGCTTTATCGACGAACAGATCACGGGGTACGAACAGAAGCTGGTGGAAGCCGAGAATCGCGTTAAGGACTTCAAGCTCAAGAATCTTGAGTTCACGAGCGGCACCGGAAAGGATTACTTCACGCGCATGAGCCTGCTGTCGGAAGAGGCCGCCAAGATGCGCGCGGAACTGCGGGCGGCTGAACAAACGCGGGACGCATATCGCCGTGAACTCTCCGGCGAGGATCCGGTGATGCTGCCTGATCCCGGCGCGGCAGCGTCGGCCGGCGCCACGGCTTCGGAGTACGACGTGCGCATCGATACGCAACGCAAGCAGCTCGACGAACTGCTGCGCCGCTATACCGACCAGCACCCCGATGTGGCTTCCACTCGCAGACTGCTCGGTCAACTGGAAGAACAAAGGAAGCAGGAGATCGACGCGCGCCGCAAAGCCACTGCGCAGCTGCCGCCGAGACTTTCGGCGTCGACCAATCCGGTCTTTCAGCGCATCAAGATCTCGCTGGCGGAGGCCGAGGCAAACGTCGCTTCGTTACGCGCGCGCGCAGGTGAAACAGACGCGCGCCATGCACAGTTGCGCGCGAAAGCGAACCAGGCACCTCAGATCGAAGCGGATCTCGCGCAGTTGAATCGCGACTACGAGGTACTTCAAAGAAACTATGCGCAACTGGTGAGTCGTCGAGAATCGGCATCGCTGTCCGAGGATGTCGATTCCGCCGGGCTGGCTGAATTCCGAATCGTCGATCCGCCGCGGATCTCACCGGATCCGGTGTTTCCGAATCGGTTCGTGCTCGTTCCGCTGGTCATACTGGCCGCGCTCGGCGCGGGCATGGCGGCGAGTTTCGCAATGGCTCGCATCTCCCCGACTTTTCACGCCGTGGCGGCATTGCGGCAGTTCAC
>CAZKNV010000200.1:0-4304 GCA_964554145.1 uncultured Burkholderiaceae bacterium | reverse complement strand
CATTGGCGAAGCTCGTTTCCTGCGCAACACCGGAGCGACGCTCGACCACGGTCACGTCATGACCGTCGCGACGCAGATAGTAGGCAGTGCACACGCCGATGATCCCGGCGCCGATTACGACCACGCGCATCTAGAGCTTCATCTGCGACGGTAGATAAGTGACCAGCCCGGGGAAAAACCAGATCGCAAGCACCGCCAGAGCCATCATCCAGAAATAAGGAAATGCTGCCACTGCGATTTCATTGATCTGTCGCTTGGTCATGCCCTGCAGTACGAACAGGTTAAAGCCTACCGGCGGCGTGATCTGCGCCATCTCGACCACCACGACGATGAAAACGCCGAACCACAGCAGATCGATACCCGCCGTCTGCAACGTCGGCAGCAACACCGCCATCGTCAACACGACCATCGAGATGCCATCGAGGAAACAGCCCAGCACGATGAAAAACACCATTAACAACATAATCAACCCGAAGGGGGGCAAGTTCAGCGCACCGATCGCTTCGGCGAGTTGGCGCGGCAGACCGATAAAGCCCATCGACAGCGCGAGAAATGCGGAGCCGGCCAGGATCAGCGCGATCATGCAATACAGCCGCGTCGCCGCCATCAGCGACTCGGTAAACGTCCGCCAGGTTAGCGTGCGCTGAGATGCGGATAACACCAGTGCACCGACCACTCCGAGCGCGGCTGCTTCGGTGGCGGTCGCGATGCCGAGGTAGATCGAACCGAGAACGACCAGGATCAATGCCATCACCGGAATCAGATGCCTTGATTCGGCGAGCTTCTGCGTAAAGCTGAGCTTGATATCGGCCGGCGGAATGCTGCCGGCATGGCGCAGTGCCCAGAACATCGTGTATCCCATGAACAACGCGGCCAGCATCAAGCCGGGTATCACACCAGCGATAAACAGCTTGCCGATCGACACGTCGGCGGCAACGCCGTAGACGATCATGATGATCGACGGTGGGATCAGTAGGCCCAGGGTGCCGGCGCCGGCCAGCGAGCCGATCGAGATCTGCTCCGGGTAATTGCGCTTGGCGAGTTCGGGCAAAGTGATCTTGCCGATCGTCGCGCAGGTTGCAGCGGACGAGCCCGACACCGCAGCAAAAATCGTGCAGCCGATGATGTTCGTGTGCAGCAGCCGTCCGGGCAGCCATTGCAGCCACGGCGCAAGTCCGTTAAACATTCCTTCAGACAGCCGTGATTTCAACAGAATCTCGCCCATCCAGATAAACAGTGGCAGGGCGGTCAAGGTCCAGCTCGACAGCGATCCCCACACGGTCAGCGCCAGCGCGTCGCCGGCCGGACGCGTGGTGAACAACTCCATCCCGATGAACGCCACGCCGAGCACCGCAATGCCGATCCACACGCCGGCGCCGAGAATGACGAACAGCGCGACGATCAGAAGCAACGCGATGCCTGTACCCATCAGTCCAGTGGAACCGTCAAATTGCGCCCGAGCGGCCGTGCAGCGGCGCGCTGGGCTAGGCGCAAAGCGCAGTCATAGCGGGGACTATGGCGAGCATTTGCAACGACGTCCAGCGCGGCGAGGCGCGGACGAGCGGGCGTGCATTTCGGCGGTTTCACTGGACTTTATTCGACGTGGGCTACTTCGTTGACTGCGGGCGGAAGGCGGCGTGTACGCA
This sequence comes from uncultured Burkholderiaceae bacterium, assembly GCA_964554145.1. Taxonomy (GTDB): domain Bacteria; phylum Pseudomonadota; class Gammaproteobacteria; order Burkholderiales; family Burkholderiaceae_F; genus JACCZX01. The sequence goes on along the minus strand of CAZKNV010000200.1, from coordinate 2,658 downwards.
CGGTGATCACGAGTTGCTCGATGAACGCCAGCGCCAGACCCGCGAGGCCGATTGCCATCGACAGTTGCGGGATCCACAGCGGTGTGGCGTCAACGTTCTGCGAAATGTCATTGAACGCGTACGAGCCCCACACCAGCCTGGCCGAGAACCACGCGAAGTACACGCTGAGGGCGGAAGCGATCGCCAGACAGAGGACTTCCATCCACCAACGGGAGCGACCGCGCAGGCGCTGCAGAATCAGCGTGACGCGGATGTGATCGCCCTGGCGCAATGCGTGACCAAGGGCGAGGAACGAGCCTGCGGCGAGGAAATAACCGGCGTACGCGTCGGCGCCGGCCATTGAATAGCCGAGCTGGCGCAGCACGATGCCGACGACTTCTATCGTCAACGTGGCGAGAATGAAGAATGCACCGAGTGCGCCAAGCAGCCAGAACAGCCCATCGAGCAGCGCGCGCATCGGCAATCCTTACGCCCGAAAGAAAAAAGCCGCCTCGAGTGAGGCGGCTGGGTCTTGACTATTTGCGATACGAGTTGATGATGGTCTGCCCGTCGGCACCCGTCTTGGTCAGCCAGTCGTTCAGCATCGGCTCACCCAATTTCGTCAGTTCTGCCTTGAACGCCGCGCTCGGCTCGTACACCGTCATCTTGTTGGTGCGCAAAGTGGTCAGCGATTCGGACGTGTAGTCGCGCATCCGCTTCCAGCCGCGCTCCTCGGCCGCTTTTGCCGCCGCCAGAATCGCGTCCTGTGTCGCCTTGTCTAGCTTGTCGAATTCCTTCTGGTTGACGATTACCATGTTCTTCGGCAGCCAGGCGTCGGCGGTGGCAAAGTGCGTCAGGTTTTCCCAGACCTTGGAATCAACTCCGGTGGCACCGGACGACATGAACGAATCAACCACGCCAGTCGACAGCGCCTGCGACAGTTCGGCCGCCTGAATCGTCAACGGTTGCGCGCCGACCATTTGCGCGATGCGCGTGGTGGCAGGGTTGTACGCGCGCCATTTAAGCCCCTTCATGTCGGCGACCGATGCGAGCGGCTTCTTGGTGTAGATGCCTTGCGGCGGCCACGCCACTGCATACAGCAGCTTGATACCCTGACTTGTCAGAATTTTGTCGACCACCGGACGCTGCGCCTGCCACAATTTCCACGACGCGTCGAAACCGGTCGCGACGAACGGCACCGCATCGGCGCCGAACAACGCGTTTTCGTTTTCCAGCAGGCTCATCAGCACTTCACCGATCTGCGCCTGCCCGGTCTGCACCGCGCGCTTGATCTCGGGCGCCTTGAACAGCGAACCGTTCGGATGCACGGTGATCGCAAGCTTGTTGCCCGTCGCTTTCGCCACGTCGGCGGCGAACTGAGTCAGGTTCTGGGTATGCGGATTACCTGCCGGGTAACCCGCCGGCAGATCCCACTTGGTCTGGGCCGCGGCGTACGGCACGGCAAAAGCCAACGCCGCGGCGCAGGCGGCAACAATCACTGGATGACGTTTCATGAGGCTCCTCGAGATGGCGGGAACGGTGCGAGTGGCATTGCCAACATATCAAGCACGGTCTAGCATGTCAACAAATTATCGATAAATCGCCGGCAAAATGAAGAAAAGCAATCGGTCCGCTGCACGTTCAGTTTCAGTTCCGCCGCGCAGCGACAACGCCGGGCGCGCAGCGAGCATACGCCGAAGCGCAGCGGCGCCGGTAGCACCGCGTCTGTTCGTTTCATCCGCGCATTTGATGTCGCCCGGCAGCCAGCAGCTGTCCGAATTCGAGTTCGGCCTGATCCTCGCCGGCAACGCGTTCAACCGCTGGGTCGTCCGCTGCATGGCTGCCGCCGGGCTGAAGGACATGACAACTCTTGAAGTGCTGCTGTTGCATCACGTCCATCATCGCGGGCGGGAGAAGAAACTAGCGGACATCTGCTTCATGTTGAACATCGAAGACACACACGTGGTGTCGTACGCGCTGAAAAAGCTGGTTGCGATGAAGCTGGTCGACGGCGAGCGCCGCGGAAAGGAAGTGCTGTTCGCGGCGAGCACCACCGGCCAGCGCTACATCGAGCGTTATCGCGAAGTGCGCGAGGCGTGTCTGGTGGCGGCGATCGGCAAGGAACGCACCAGCAATGAGCGGCTGGGCGAACTCGCCGCGTTCCTGCGCTTCCTGTCGGGAATGTACGACCAGGCGGCGCGCGCTGCGACGTCGCTCTAGCGGATGGCCCCTGGCTGGCAATTCTGGATCGACCGCGGCGGTACATTTACCGACGTTGTCGCCCGCCGGCCCGACGGGTCGCTGCTGACGCACAAGCTGCTGTCCGATAACCCTGAGCAATACGAGGACGCGGCGCTTGCCGGCATTCGGCGGGTGCTCGGGCTGGCGGCCGATGCTCCGATGCCGGTCGATCAGATCGACGCGGTCAAGATGGGGACGACGGTCGCCACCAATGCGCTGCTCGAGCGCAAAGGCGAGCCGACCGTGCTGGTGGTCACGCGCGGCTTTCGCGACGCGCTGCGCATTGCATATCAAAACCGGCCGCGGTTGTTCGACCGGCACATCGTGCTGCCCGAGTTGCTGTATTCGAAGGTGATAGAAGTCGACGAGCGGATCGGCGCGCGCGGCGGCGTCGTGAAACCGCTCGATCTGACCGCGGCGCGTGCCGAACTTCATGCG
>CAZKNV010000199.1:0-4307 GCA_964554145.1 uncultured Burkholderiaceae bacterium | reverse complement strand
CCAGCTCGATCGCCGGAACGTAGCTGTCGTATGCGGGTTCGAGTACGATCACTTCGTCACCGGTGTGCACAAACGCAAGCGTGGTGGTCATCAAGGCCTGCGTCGCGCCGGCGGTGATCGTGATTTCGGCGTCCGGATCGTGCCGGTGCCCGTATAGCGCTTGATTCTTGCTGGCGATGGCGTCGCGCAGGGCCGGCACGCCGGCCATTGGTGCGTACTGGTTGTGGCTCGCATGCATAGCGTCAGTCAATCGCTGCTGCAATCGTGGGTCGCAATCGAAATCCGGAAAGCCCTGGCCGAGGTTGACGGCACCGTGCTTAACAGCGAGCTGCGACATCACCGTGAAAATGGTGGTGCCGACACAAGGAAGCTTGCTGGACGAGTCTGAAAGGCTCATAAGGCCCGGTAACTATACTTTCACGCTTTGCGCTCTCGGATACAGGAATGGCGAATACCGATACGGCAGTCATCCATGAGCGCCTTGACGACAACGGCCTCGACCTGATTTTTCGCAAGGCGCGCACGCAGAATGGCTGGTTGCCAAGGCCGGTGCCCGAGGCGACGTTGCGCGAATTGTGGGAGGTGATGAAATTCGGCCCGAGCAGCGCCAACTGTTCGCCGTTGCGCATTGTGTTCGTGCAGTCGGCTGAAGGAAAAGAGCGCCTCGCTGCCTGTGCGATTCCTAAGAACGCTCCGAAGATACGCGTGGCGCCGGTGACCGCCATCATGGCGATGGATCTCGAGTTCTATGAGAAATTACCGCGGCTGTTCCCGCATGACCAGAGCGCACGCTCGTGGTTCGCCGGCAAGCCCGAGCACATCAGGGAAACCGCGTTTCGCAATAGTTCGCTGCAAGGCGCTTACTTCATCGTCGCTGCGCGCGCGCTGGGACTTGATTGCGGGCCGATGTCGGGCTTCGATGCCGACAAGGTGAATGCCGCCTTTTTTGCCAACACGACATTAAAGGCGAACTTCATTTGCAGCCTCGGCCACGGTGATCCGGCGAAAGTCTTCCCGCGCTCGCCGCGCCTCGATTTCAACGAGGCGTGCCGCATCGTTTGATGTCGATCGAAATCAGCAGCACGTTCGATAGCGGCGCGATCGAAGTTCTCGCGCGTGACGATCGGCGCGTCGATCTCGCGATTCGCCACGATGTAGCGGCGGACGGTACGCGCAGCGAGTTCCTGCAGTGGTTCCATTTTCGCGTCAGCGGCGCGGAAGAAAGCGGCGCCGAGCTGCGGATCGTGAACGCCGGCGCAACGACGTATCCGGATGGATGGCGAGACTATCGCGCGTTCGCCAGCTGGAACCGCCGCGATTGGGAGCGAATCCCTACACGCTATGACAGGCAGATTCTGACAATCGACCTACCGCCTGCGCCCGGACCATCCTATATCGCTTATTTCGAGCCGTATTCATGGGAACGTCATCTCGCGCTGTTGGCAGACTCAGTGAGAGGTGGAACACATGGCGCTCGGGTACGGCGGCTTGGCGCCAGCATTCAGGGGCGCGACATTGATGCACTTGTGGTCGGCAGCGGCGAGCGGTCAGTGTGGATCATCGCGCGGCAGCATCCCGGCGAAACGATGGCGGAATGGTTCGTCGACGGGCTGCTGCAGCGCCTGCTCGACCCGGCAGATGCCGTTGCAGTCGAACTCACTCGCATTGTGAGATTTCACGTTGTTCCGAACATGAACCCCGACGGCTCTGTGCTCGGCAACCTGCGCACCAACGCAGCCGGCGCGAATCTGAATCGCGAGTGGCTCGCGCCGACGGTCGAGCGCAGCCCCGAGGTCAAGTGCGTGCGCGATGCGATCCACGCGACCGGTTGCGATGCGTTCTTCGATATTCACGGCGACGAGAATTTGCCGTACGTGTTTGTGGCGGGCTGCGAGATGCTGCCGAATTTCACGCCACGACAATCCGCCGAGCAGGACGCGTTTTCTTCAGCCTTTCGCGCGGCGAGTACGGACTTTCAAACCCAGCACGGTTATCACGCGAGCAAGTACAAGGACGACGTGCTGAAGCTCGCATCGAAGTATGTCGGCCACACGTTCGGCTGCCTGTCGTTGACGCTCGAGATGCCGTTCAAGGACAACGCCAATGCACCGGACGCGCGCTTCGGCTGGAACGGCGCCCGCAGCGCGCGCCTCGGCGCGGCAATGCTCGAGCCGATTCTTCGACATCTCACGCGAACAGGGACAAGCGCGTGACGATTGCGATCGGCTCTCGGGTGACGTTGCGTCGCGCACGACTGCTCGACCGCCCACGCATTCACGAGTGGCTGACACAATCCGATCTGGTCTCGAACGTGATGGGAGCGCCGTTGTATCCGGACCTTCCGGTGCCGACGCTCGAGCAGTTTTCTGCCGACTACGTCAATGCGTACTTCGACGGCACCCGGCCGTACTCCGGCCGCATGCTCGTCATCGCGGCCGGCGGCGATGAGATCGGTGCAGTGTCGCACGGCCCGATCGATTTGCTGAACGATGTTGTCGAGCTCGACATCTGGCTCGCCGAGCGCCGCGTGACCAGCCGCGGGATCGGATCGGAAGCATTGGTGTTGCTGGCCGACTGGTTGCAGGCCAACTACGGCGTCAATCGCTTTCTAGTGCGTCCGTCGCGGCGCAATGTGCGAGCGCTGCGCGCGATGCGACGCGCTGGATTTCGCGAAACCGATTTGCCGGCACCGGAAGTGATCGAAAAACTCCAACTGCCGAAGGGTGACTATGCCGATGAAGTGCTTCTGTTTCGCATACTGCCGGTACCTCCGGCCACGTTAACGCCGGAGCCCGATCGAGTTTACGTATTCGTCGACAGCGAGTTCACCAACTTGCGAACGCCCGAGCTGATCAGCATCGGCGCCGTCGCCACCGACTCGACCGCGTTTTATTGCGAAGTGAAAGGCTGGAGCGCAGAGCGCTCGAGCGATTTCGTCAAGCAGATCGTCGTGCCCTTGCTCGATGGCGACGCCGTGCCGCTGCCGATGGCGGCCGAGGCGTTTTCAGCGTGGCTCGACGAGCGCGCAGGGCGCGCGCCGACGACGATCATCAGCGACTCAGGCTACGACCGCTGGGCGCTCACAGAACTGCTCGGCCGCGAAGATCTGCCCAGCGGCGTCGACTGGAAGCGCGTGCCCATTTCGTATGAAGAACTCGACGAAGCGACCAAGCAGTTCAACCTGCGCCGCCACCATGCGCTCGATGATGCACGGGCGTTAAGGCAGTTGGTGATGAACTCAAGCAAGTAACTGCTGGGAGGAGTCAGTGAACTGTCGTCCCCGCGAAAGCGGGGACCCAGTTGGTCACTTACTCAACGCAGTCTCTGCCCCAGCCGACCTACTACGCGCTGAACATCGTCAACCATTGCGGCATGCTGCAAATCAACACCTTCTGTCGATCCGCTATAGCCAGCTGTCGGAGACCAGCCTGCCTGCGGCACTTGTTCACCCAGTGCGTTCTCAGAAGCGTTGGTCAGTTGATTCATCAGTTCGCTATGCACCGACTCCCACGCGAACGGCATTGCAACGGAGGGTCCGCGCTCTACCTTGCCGGTGAAGTAAGAGGGCGCTTCGTTGGCGGTTTCCCAGGACTGCCACCACGGCGTGCTGCGCGCCGCCGGCTGAATGCGAGCGAGTTCCAGAGTATCGACAGTGTTTTCGGCCATCAGCCGGGCTGCAGGCAGCGTGCGCGCCCATCCGTCCGTGTTGCCGGCAATGATTTGCCCGTCGCGCATATCGGCAACTGAAATTGCACGCGGTGCGCCCGATACCATTTCGTCAGCCACGTCAATCGTAACGGCTGCCGCATTGCCGGTCACACTGATGACATCTGAATCAGCGTCTGATGGTGCCCCGTACCAGTCGGTGCCGGGCACATCAGCGGGCACTCGGGGGTTCCAAAACTTCATGAACGATTTCAGGTTTGGCTGCATGAGGGTGTCCAGTCCGATAGTCGTTAGAGCTTGCGGATGCTGCGTATGGGGTGTGACGAATTGCGAGATGCCGTCATCCACAGCTACCGATCGAATTGCACGAACAGGTTCCTTGGCCAGCAGACCGAACTTTGATGCGGCCACTTTGCCCGTCCGCCCGATCGGATGGATAAAGTCCTCATCCGGCTCTAAGCCAAAACGCATCTCGCTAACGGACGCCAAGCTCATTCCGCCCATTGAATCGAGCGGCCAGCGCGTGAGTGTCGGATCCGCCGCGCGGGCGGCATCAAACGCTGCGGCAAGCGAAACCAGGCTCAGCGTTTCGAGTTGCGTCGGCGTTCCCGTTTGACCCGGCGTCCATCCGGCATCGCCGA
>CAZKNV010000198.1:0-4319 GCA_964554145.1 uncultured Burkholderiaceae bacterium | reverse complement strand
ATCCGCGTCGCTTGTCGGTCGGGCTCGATCAACAGCGGCTCGCGATGCTGCTCGCTGTGCTGCATCGGCATGCCGGCATTGCGGCGTTCGATCAGGATGTCTTTGTCAATGCGGTCGGTGGCGTACGCATCGGCGAGCCGGCGGCCGATCTTGCGGTGTTGCTTGCGGTGGTGTCATCGATGCGCGACAAGCCGCTGCCGCGCGGGTTGGTCGCGTTCGGTGAAGTCGGACTAGCGGGCGAGATTCGGCCGGCGCCGCGCGGGCAGGAGCGGTTGCGCGAAGCGGCCAAGCTCGGATTTTCGATCGCGCTGATACCGAAAGCGAATGCGCCGAAACAGTCTATCGAGGGACTGGAAGTGATACCAGTCGATCGAGTCGAACACGCACTGGCTCGTATGCGGGAGTAGCAACTCGCTTGTAGCTGCCGACGCGCGCCTTAACGGATACCTACAGGCGCCGGCGTGTGTGTCTGCTCACCGGAAGATGGGTCGTATCTTCCGAAGGTCTCGGTTGTTCATTGCGTATCCTTTGACGCGACTGCTCGGTTGACTGGTTCAGACCGATTGTGCAACCGAAAGGGTCCACGAGCAGGGCTGCGGTGGCGCCGAAATCCGTAATACCCGGACCGCGAAAAAGCTTCGCTCCCCGACCGGTAAGGACCTCGACTGCCTCGTCCAAGCGCTCGACCTCCCAGTACGCAGAAGTTCCCCCGATACCGCCCGGGCACTTTACATCGGCGGGATGAAACCCGATGAGAAGTCCAGGCGCCTGGATGAAGGCGTACTTTGGATTTTCGTGCCGAACAGTCGTGCTGAAAATCTCGGCGTACCAGGTTGCAGCCGCGTCAATGTCGTGAACGAACAAAACCACGGACTCTATGTGCTTAAGCATCGGTCCCGAAGTACGGGAAGTGACGCTTGAGATCTCACTTGGCGCGACCATGCTCTCGACTGTCATCTGGATGCGAGGTCCTTGACTGAGTAACTAAATCTTCCATCCAGCAGCAAGCCTTGTCTAGTACGGCTTTGCAGTTAGCCCCCGGCTTAAGCGTGCCGGGCGATGGCGCTGTTTCAATTGCTGCGCTGAACAGCGTCGTCGATCACCACGCGCGCCGCAGCGCGTCCGCTGCGCACTGCCGTTTCGAGCGTCGATGGATAACCTGATGCGGTCCAATCGCCGGCCAGTGCAAAGCCCGGCCAGGGTGTGCGATTGGACGGGCGCTGCAAATCGGGCACGGCAGCCAGCGTCGCGCGCCGCTCGGCAATGGCACGGGCGTCGAGCGGTGCCGGCAAGTTCAGATCTTCGGTCAACTGTGCCGCCACCGCCTGGCAAACATCGTCGATCGATTCGGCTTCGTGTGGACCGCTGGAGCTGATGATCGCCGCCAGCACGCCTTCGTTGCGGCGATCGAGCGTACCGCGGTCGAACACCCACTGCGCATAGCGGCGCTTTGCCGGATCGTCGACCAGGGCCATAAAGCCGCGCGCGACACTGACGGTCGGTGCGTATTTCAGGTAAACGGTGTAGAGCGGCTCGTACTCGAAACGCGACACCGTCTCGAATATAGGGCTCAGCGCAACGTCGGGGCCGACGATGCGCCCCAGGTACGCAGGTGCGGCGGCGTAGACGACCGCATCCGCCTCGATCGTGCGATCGGGTTCGTTGCGCAGCTGAAGATGAAAGCGCTCATTGGATTCGATTCGGGCGATCTGCTCGACCCTCGCATCACGTCGCACTTCGCCGCCATGCGCCACGACGTAACGCTCGACCGCATCGGGCAACAGCGTCGACAGATCGGCACGCGGCACCCACATCTTGCTGGCGTTGCCGGCGGCGCCGAGCGAATCGCGCAGCACATTGGCGAAAATCTGCGCCGACGCGCGCTCGAGCGGCGTATTAAGCGCGGCCAGCGCCAGTTGGCGCCATATGCGCCGAATGACATGCGGTGTCTGCCTGTGTTCGAGTAGCCAATCGGTGATGCTGCGATCGCTGCCTATGCCCCACCTGGCCTTTTTGAGGGTGCGCAGCAAGCCGATCAGCGCCGCTCGATCGGAAAGGCTCACACCGCGCGCAAAGAGCAGCGCCACGGCGAGATGCCATGGCGCCGGGAGCCGTACGGCTTGCAAACGAAAGCCGTCCGAATAGCACAATTCAAACGGCCGCCGCTCGACCGCCGATACGAGGGCAATGTTCAATTCGCTGAACAGTTCCGCGGTTTCGGTATACGCCCCCAGCAGCAGATGCTGTCCGTTATCGAGCGTGTGCGACTGTCCGGCCAGCAAAAGCGGCAGACGGCGCGCACGCCCGCCAAGCTCGTCGCTGGCTTCGAGCAAGATAACCGACGCACCGTGCGCAGCGAGTTCGGCTGCCGCGGCGCAGCCGGCCCAGCCGGCGCCGATCACAGCGACTCTCCGCTTTCCGCTCAACCGAACATCCACGTGCGCCATGCAAGCCAGAGTTTGCGCAGCGGTGTCAGCGCGATGCGCTGATGCAGCACCCGAAAGTCTGCGCGCTCGATCTCGGTTAGCAGCGTCGAATAAATCGCTCCCATGATCAGTCCAGGCCGCTGCGTTTTGCGATCGACGTCGGGCAACAAGGCCAATGCCTCGCAGTACGTGGCCCGTGCGCGCTCCGTCTGCAGGCGCATCAGCGGCACGAATCCGTCCACATAGCGCACGGCCAGCAGGTCGGATGCCTTGACGTCGAAGCGCTGCATTTCGTCCAGCGGAATGTAGATACGCCCGCGCCGCGCATCGTCGCCGATGTCGCGAATAACGTTGATCAACTGCAGCGCGAGTCCGAGACGTGCAGCGTATTGCAAGGTCTGCGGTTCGCGATAACCGAAGATCGCCGCCGAGATTTCACCGACGACACCAGCGACCAGGTGGGCGTAACGCCGCAACGCCGCATAGTCGAGGAAGCGATTCTGGCGCAGATCGATTTCCATGCCGTCGAGTATTGCGGTCAATCGCTCCTGGGAAATTCCGAAGTCCGCGCTGATGAATGGCTCCAGTGCTCGCGTAACCGGATGCGTCGGATGTCCGCGAAACAGTTCGCCGACCTCCTGGCGCCACCAGCCAAGCGTGGCTTCGGCAGCAGTGGCGTCGCTGACTTCATCGACCACGTCATCAACTTCGCGGCAGTAAGCGTAAACGGCGGTAATCGCACGCCGGCGCTCAGGCGGTAAAAACAAGAACGAATAGTAAAAGCTGGAACCGCTGCCGGCGGCTTTTTGCTGGCAGTATTCGTCCGGCGTCATCGCGCAGCCGGCAGCCAGCAAAAAGCCGTGCGGCGCGGATGCGCCGCGGCGGCTCCAGCAGAGCGCGAAGCGCGAGCGCTTCGCTCAGGCTGGCAGTACTCGTCGGGTGTCATGCAGCTGACGGTAGCGGATGAAGCGCGCGCCAGCCCATCAGTGTCCAGTCGCGCGCGGACAGGGTGGGGCGCTGCGAAAAAACATCGCCACCTACGGCATCGATGCGCTCGAGAATGCGCAGCCCGCCTTGCACGACCAGGCGCAATTCGATTCCAATGCGCCCGCCGAGCGCTCGAGCGAGCGGGGCACCTCGCTGCAGCAGGGAGCGCGTGCGCTCGACTTCAAACGCCATCAGGCGCCGCCAGTTTTGATCGATGCTGCCACGCGCAATCTGCGCTTCGCTCACGTCGAATGCGAGCAGATCCTGTTGCGGCAGATATACGCGATCTTTGCGCCAGTCGATCGCAATGTCCTGCCAGAAATTGGCAAGTTGCAGGCCGGTGCAGATCGCATCCGACTGCTGGAGAAGCTCAGGTTCGCGACGGCGAAAAAGTTGCAACAGCAAGCGTCCGATCGGGTTGGCAGAGCGGCGGCAATAATCGAGCAGCGTTTCGAATGAGTCGTAGCGCAGAGTCGTGACATCCTGCGAGAACGCGGACAGCAGGTCGTGGAAGAAGGGCAGCGGAAGGCGATGTTCGCGTACCGCGGCAGCAAGGTCGGACCATTGCGACGTTGTACCGGCCTCGATTGCGCGCAGTTGCATGCGCAAGACGTCCAACGCTGCCAGGCGCTCTGCCGGCGCTGCACCTCCCTCGTCGGCGAGGTCGTCTGCGGTGCGTGCAAAGCGGTAAATCGCGCGCACTGCAGGACGCAGCCTGGCTGGCATCAGCCACGATGCGACCGGAAAATTTTCATAGTGGCCGACGCCCATGGAATTGAAGCTAGCACAGCCACGTCGCGCGGCTGAGCGGCGCGCATCGTTCCGTTAGAATCGGCGCCGGTTTTGCGAGCAACTAGGGCCTGTTCACACTAAAACATGAGATGCGTTGGGTCGCAATGCGGATGG
>CAZKNV010000197.1:0-4337 GCA_964554145.1 uncultured Burkholderiaceae bacterium | reverse complement strand
ACAATGCGCGGCGAATCCGCCAGTCCTCTGGCGTCGAGCACCAGCGGCTGCGACAGGAACGGCTCGATCAGGTTGTTCGGAATCGCGGAGATCGCGACGCGCTCGGCGCCCAGGTCGCGAATGCGCGGCTCAAGCCGACCGACTCCGGGCTCGCCGTCGGCCAGTTGTAAACGCGCACGATCGCCATCTTTGACGAGTACCAGTACCTGGCCCGGATAGATCAGGTGCGGGTTCCTGATCTGCGTCTTGTTCATGCCCCACAGTTCGGGCCAGCGCCAGGGGCTCACCAGGTACATGCCCGACAGGTCCCATAACGTATCGCCGCTTTTCACCGTATAGCGTTCGGGCGCGGTCGGCGACAGCGCCGCCAGCGGAACACCGGCTTGCGCCACCTGGTCTGCGGTGCTGCGCTGTTTTGGCGTGATCGGGAGACGCGACGCAGGCGTCGAATCCTGCGCCTGAACGTTGCCAATCCAGCTGCCGGCCAAAAGCGAAGCGGCGACTACCACGGCCGAAACAGCGCCGATTTTAGTGTTGGTCATGCAAGCTCCTGGTCACGCTCAGTGATCACACCGCGGCGGTTAACAGATGAAATCCCGCGTACAAGTTGCAGCGGCCAATCCTTCCCCTTGAACTTCCTCGGGTTGCGCTGATATCTAATAACGGGCTGCAAATTTTGACCGTAATGTATTGATATAGCAACGGATACCCTAAGCCTTCGATCCCGACTAGGCGCGATGCCATAGGTCGTAATCCCGGCTGTATGTCATCCGAAGATCGCGCAAGTTTGGCTCAGTCGGCGTGCGGATGGTGCTTGAAAAGGACGCAAAGATCGGGCATTTATGTGAGATTAAAAGCCGGCCGATTGAAAGTCACCGGCGTGCTGTCTGCCGAGACGTTGGTGGCTTTTTGGAGAGATGAGTGGTTTTGCTTGACATCCTCGAGTACCCGGATCCGCGGCTTAGAACGGTGGCGCGGCCGGTCACTCGCTTCGACGATCGATTGCGCCGTTTGATCGACGACATGGCGTACACGATGTACGCCGCGCCCGGTGTCGGCCTGGCCGCCACGCAGGTCGATGTGCACGAGCGGCTGCTGGTACTCGACATCTCCGAAACCAAGAATCAACTGCACGTGTTGATCAATCCCGAAATAGTGTGGGCGTCCGAGGAGCAGGTCGAATGCGAAGAAGGCTGTCTATCGGTGCCCGGCGTCTATGACGCGGTAACGCGGCCGGCGAAGGTGCGGGTGCGCGCGCAGAACCCCCAGGGCACGCCGTACGAATTCGAATGCGAGGGGCTGCTCGCAGTCTGTGTGCAGCATGAAATGGATCATTTGCTCGGCAAGGTCTTTGTCGAGTATCTGTCGCCCTTGAAGCAGGAGCGGATTAGGACGCGGCTTAAGAAACGAAAGGTCAAGGCCGCCTGACCGGCGTCAACGGGCGTTGCCGGTCGATTGGCGCCATTTTCAGGCGCTTCGTCGCGGGCTCGCCGCTTGACGGTCGCGGCAACAGCTACATTGACGGCCCTGCTCCGTCGCTTGATTTGGAACGGTTCATGTTGAGCGTCTCTGTACTGCGCCAGTCGTGGCACAGCTGGTGGTCGTTTTCGATGCGGCCATGCGGTCCTGCCTGGCTGCAAATCATCTGGACGTTAATGTTCAACACTGCGATTGCCGTCGTGTTGACGCTGATATCCCTGGCTTTTACCGCTGATCCGCTGAGAACCTTGCGCTACAACTTCGTGATCGCCCAGTCGATCGGGCTCACGATCCACGCCCTGTACGAGGCCGGCGGCTACCTGCTGGGAATTGAGCGGATCGAAGCGTTCTCGACGCGCAAGCGGGTGATTTTTTTCGCCGGTATCCCGATCGTCGGCTGCCTGATCGGTTACTCGATCGGCCTGACCCTGCTCGGCGTCGATGTGGAGCGCATCGTTCAAGGTGCGCCGCGAATCCTGATCGCGAGCGTCGTCGTTACGATCATCATCTCCACTCTTTGGTACCGCTACATGAGCGGCAAAATGCGCCTCGCGAGCGCCGAGGCCGAGCGCGAGCGCGAGCGCGCCAAGGCGGTCGAGTTACAGCGCCAAGCGATCGATGCGCGACTGCGTTCATTGCAGGCGCAGATCGAGCCGCATTTTCTGTTCAACACGCTGGCCAATGTGGTCAGCTTGATCGACACCGCACCCGACAAAGCGCGGTTGATGCTCGAGCGGCTGATCGAACTGCTGCGTGCTTCGCTGGCGGCCAGTCGCAGCGAACGCACGACGCTCGGCCAGGAGACGGCGTTGATCACCGCGTATCTCGATATCCTGCGCATCAGGATGGGCAAGCGGCTTTCCTACACGATCGACGTGCCGGCTGATCTGATGGACGCGCGGCTGCCGCCGCTGTCGCTGCAGCCGCTGGTGGAAAATTCGATCAAGCATGGGCTGGAACCGAAGCTCGAGGGCGGCCATGTGCACATCATCGCGCGCAGCGCAGGCGGAGCGCTGCAACTGGATGTCGAGGACGATGGGCTGGGCTTTCCGTCGCACACCGGTAATGGCGTCGGCTTGGCGAATTTGCGCGACCGGATGGCGTCGCTGTACGGTGACAAGGCGCGGCTCGCGGTTGAGGAACTGGCGCGCGGCACACGCGTCAGGGTGACCCTTCCGCTGGAGCCGGCGTGAAGGCGATCATCGCCGACGACGAGCCCAATCTCGCCCAGTATCTGCGCGACAAACTGGCGAAGCTCTGGCCCGAGCTGCAAATCGTGGCCGTCGTCAATAGCGGCCCCGCCGCGATTGCCGAGCACGCACCCGACATCGCCTTTCTCGATATCCGCATGCCCGGTGCGACCGGGTTGCAGGTGGCGGAAAAGCTGTCGCACGCCACCAAGGTAGTGTTCGTCACTGCATACGATCAGTACGCGATTGAGGCGTTCGAGCGCGACGCAGTCGACTATCTGCTGAAGCCGGTGACCGACGAGCGGCTAAGCCGCACGATCGAGAAGTTGCGCGCGGACGAGTCAACGGCGCCAGATCTTGCACCGCTATTGGCGCAGCTGTCGCAACATCTGGCGGCGAACAACGCTCGCCATTTACGCTGGATTCGCGCCAGCAAGCGCTCGGCCGACGGCGAAATCACGCAGCAGATTTCGGTCGCCGACGTGTTGTATTTCCGGGCTGACGACAAGTACACCTGCGTCTTTGCGCGCGACGGCGCCGACGTTGCCGAGTGGTTGATCCGGGTGCCGCTGTCGGAACTTGGCGAGCAACTGAATCCGGATGACTTTGCGCAAATTCATCGCTCGGTGATCGTTAACCTGAATGCGGTGGCCGCCACCCGCCGCGATCTCGCCGGCAAGTTGTACGTCAGAATGCGCGATAGCACACGCGAGCTGCCGGTAGCCAGGCAATACGTGCACTTGTTTCGGCAGATGTAGGGGGAAGCGTCAAGCGCGCACCCCTGGCCAGTGTGAACCGCCGGGAGATGAGGTGCATGTCAAGACACCCGCTTGTTGGAAAAGTGAAGGCACTGGCCTTCGATGTCTTCGGCACCGTAGTTGATTGGCGCGGCAGCATCATCCGCGAAGCCGCAGCTTTTGGCGCCGAGCACGGGATTGATGCCGACTGGGCGGGCTTTGCCGACGCCTGGCGCGCCGGCTATCGGCCCGCCATGCAGCGAGTGCGCGCGGGGACATTGCCGTGGCTGAAGATCGACGCCTTGCACCGGCTCATCCTCGACGATCTGCTGGTCGAGTACGACATACGCGGGCTTGCCGAAGGCGACATCGATCATCTGAACCGCGTCTGGCATCGGCTCGATCCGTGGCCCGACGCGGTGCCAGGACTCGCGCGCCTGAAGACGCGGTACATAATCACCCCCTTGTCGAACGGCAATTTTTCGCTGCTCACCAACATCGCCAAGCGCGCCGGGCTGCCTTGGGACTGCATCGTCTCGGCGGAGCTTTTCCGCCACTACAAACCCGATCCGGAAACCTATCTCGGTACCGCGGATCTGCTGGGTATTGCCCCCGCCGAGCTGATGCTGGTGGCGTGCCACCCGGACGATCTGCGCGCTGCCCGCGCCGCGGGCTGCCGCACCGGTTACGTAGACCGACCGCTGGAACTGGGGCCGGGCCACCCGCCGGCGCGCGTGCACGACGGCGAATTCGATGTGATCGCGAACGATTTCGTCGAGCTCGCCGACCGGTTGGATGCATAGAGAGCATTGAGCAAAAATGGATCTAGCCGTAGCCGACACGCCCGCTGAAGCTTCCGGCCCCGCCGCCGGAACAGCGCTGCTTTCGGTCGAAGACCTGCACGTTCACTTCGTGACCTCGCGCGGCGTGA
>CAZKNV010000196.1:0-4350 GCA_964554145.1 uncultured Burkholderiaceae bacterium | reverse complement strand
CCGCCGGTCCAACCACCGCCACGCGCATGGACAAGTTCACCGAGACAATGCTGGCGCAAACGGGATTGATCGCGATGATCGGCAAAGCCGAGCGCGGGCCAGTCGCAATCGAAGCGATCCGCAAGCACAAGAGCGCGTACCTGATGGCGGTCGGTGGCGCCGCGTATCTGGTCGCCAAGGCGATCAAGCAGGCGAAAGTGGTCGCCTTCGCGGACCTCGGCATGGAAGCGATTTACGAGTTCGACGTGCGTGACATGCCGGTAACGGTCGCTGTCAGCGCAGACGGCACTTCGGTGCACGAAACCGGCCCGCGCGAATGGCAGACTAGGATCGGAAACGTGCCAGTCGCCATCGCGTGAACTTGTCGCGCGAACTTGCTGCATGCAGGCGGCTCGTTTTTATCGGCACCAGCGGCAGTGGGAAATCAACCGCGGGCGCGGGCGCGCGCGCTGCACAGTTACTCGCGGCGCCGCACGTCGAACTCGATGAACTTTACTGGGCGCCGAACTGGGCCGCACGCTCCGTTGCGGATTTCCGCGAGGACGTCGATCGCGCTACATGCGGCGAGCGATGGGTCGTATCAGGCAACTACTCGCCGGTCAGAGACATCGTCTGGGCGCGCGCCGATACCTTAGCCTGGCTGGATCTTCCGTTTCCGCTCGTCTTTGCGCGCTCATTGACACGGGCACTGCGACGCGCCATCACCCGCGAGCCATTGTTTGCCGGCAACGTGGAAACCATCAGGCGTTCGTTCTTCAGCCGAAATTCCATCTTGCTCTGGGTGTTGCAGACATTCTGGAAACGCCGGCGCGAATATCCGGCACTGTTCGCGCGGCCGGAACATGCACATTTGAAAACCTATCGGCTACGTTCGCAGCGGCAAGTCGAGTCCTGGCTGTCGGCGCTTGCTCAGCCCGGAAACACGCCGGTCGATAAGTAGCGATCGCCGCGGTCGCACACAACGAAAACGATCGTCGCGTCTTCCACTTCGGCGGCAACGCGCAGCGCGATCTCGCAAGCGCCACCTGAAGAGATACCGCCGAAGATTCCCTCTTCGGCTGCCAGACGGCGCGCCATCGCCTCGGCTTGCGTTTGTGTTACCGATTCGATCCGATCGACGCGCGATGCATCGAAGATCTTTGGCAGATACGGCTGCGGCCACTGGCGAATGCCCGGAATTTGCGAGCCCTCTGCCGGCTGTGCGCCGACGATCTGAATCGCCGCATTCATTTCCTTGAGATAGCGCGACACGCCCATGATGGTGCCGGTCGTTCCCATCGCGCTGATGAAGTGCGTGATGCGACCATTGGTATCGCGCCAGATCTCCGGACCGGTCGTTTCGTAATGCACGCGCGGATTGTCCGCATTTGCAAACTGATCGAGCACAACGCCTTCGCCGCGCGCCTGCATTTCCAACGCAAGATCGCGCGCGTATTCCATGCCGCCTTTGTCCGCCGGTGTCAGCAGCAGTTCGGCGCCGTAGGCGCGCATGCTCGAACGTCGCTCGAAGCTCAGGTTATCCGGCATGATCAGCGTCATCCGATAGCCTTTCATCGCCGCGATCATCGCCAGCGCGATGCCGGTGTTGCCGCTGGTGGCTTCGATCAATCGATCGCCGGACCGAATCTGTCCGCGCTCTTCTGCACGCACGATCATCGACCGGGCGGGCCGATCCTTGACTGATCCGCCAGGATTGTTGCCTTCGAGTTTGCCCAGAATGACGTTGTTACGTCGAGCATTGTCTGCGCCCGGAATGCGTTGCAGCCGCACCAGTGGCGTATTGCCGATCGTATCTTCGATCGTTTGCTGCATCGTTTGCTGAATGGCAATTAGCGCCCCGCCCTCGCCTGAAATCACGCTACGTCCAGTTCCTCGAGGCGGCGCGGCGGATAACTGTCCCAACTCGAGCAGCCTGGACAGCTCCAGTGGTACTCGCGTGCGCGAAAGCCGCACTTGCTGCATCGGTAGCGCGCCAGCTTTTGCGTATGGTTGCTTAACAACGAGCTCAACAACTGCAATTCGCCGTCTTGCTCACCGTTTTCTTCACGGATTGCCAATCGCGCTTCGAGCAGCCGCTCGAATCCGAGCAATGACGGATGACGCTGTGTCTCCTTCGCGATCAACGCCTCGGCGGCCGCCGCGCCACGCCATGCAGTCATTCGATGCGCAACGATATCGAGCAGGTCGATCGAAGGCGAATCGAGCAGCGCGCGCTCGAGCCAGTTAAGCGCCTGAGACTCGCGCCCCTGCGCAGCCATCGTATCGGCCACTTGCGCCGCGATCAGCGGCACGTGTTCGGCCGAAGCGTCCTCGACCTTGCGCCACAGGCGTAACGCTTCTTCGACATCGCCGCGCTTTGCCGCGATATCACCGGCCAGGATCAGCGCGCGAATCGACTTGCGGTTCGCGGTCAGTGCGTCATCGATCGCCCGCTGCGCCTCATCGAGCGCGCCGCGCGCGATCGCATCGCTTGCCAATTCGCAGTAGTAGTGGGAGATCGCAACATAGTGCGACTCACCGGCTTCGCGCTCCAGCCGCCGTGCGCAGTCGACTGCCTTCAGCCATTCGCGTTCCATCTGATAAATACGCAACAGAGCACGCAACGCATCGAAGCGATGATGCTGATCTTCCAGCAGGCGCACGAACGCATCTTCGGCGCGGTCGAGCAAGCCGCCCTTCAAATAGTCCTGCCCGAGCTCATCGAGCGCCTGCGTACGTTGGCGCGCCGGAAGATCGGCGCGGTTCAGCAGGTGCGTGTGAATCCGCACCGCTCGATCGAACTCACCGCGCCGCCGAAACAAATTGCCGAGCGCCTGATGCAGCTCGATCGTCTCGGGATCCAGTTTGACGACTTCGATGAACGCGTCGATCGCCTTGTCGGGCTGGTCGTTCAGCAGATGATTGAGGCCGCGAAAGTACGAGCGCGGCAAGGCGGCGTTGTCCGTTTCGCGCACCCGCGATTCAAATCCTCGCGCGAGCCAGCCGGCAGCAAACAGCAGCGGCAGCGAAAGCAGGTACCAAAGCTCGAACTCCATTGAGTTGGGTGCCGGCGAGAGTCGTCCGCGTCAAATCCTTTCGCCGGTTCCAAGCCCCGTGACCGCGCCCGATTGCCGGGCGGCGCTCGCCATACGCTCGGCCGACGATTCGGGGCTCGCTGGCATTGGGCTCAAGCGTCTCAATTGCGCCATTTCACGCCGCATCTTGTAAATCGGAAGCGACAACGCCAGCGCACCGAGCAGAGCACCGAGCGCCACGCACACCAGCATCACGACGATCAACGGAACATGCTCCCAGACAAGAGCCGAGCTGAAATGTATCGGTACCGGTGTGGTGTTTTTCAGCGCGAACCACAGCACCAGCAGGAAAAATCCCAGCTTCAGCAACCACGCGACGAGTTTCATGTGACAAGCCCTCGGCCATTCACCGAAGCGTCGATTGTAGGACGCAAAAAAAAGCCGCGATCACGTCGCGGCTCCTAGTGCAATGTTTGCTATTCGTCCTGCTCATCTTCCGGGACCGGATCTGCCGACTCGTGACCGTCGACACGCTCGCGCAGTTCCTTGCCCGCCTTGAAATGTGGAACATGCTTCGCAGGCACCTGCACCCGATCACCCGACTTCGGGTTGCGGCCGACGCGTGGCGGCCGATAGTTCAGTGCAAAGCTGCCGAAGCCGCGAATCTCGATGCGTTGACCGGTCGATAAAGCTTCGGTCATCGCATCGAGCATCGTGTTGACGGCTTCATCCGCATCGCGCGCAACCAAGCGCGGGTTGCGCTCCGCCAGGCGCGCGATCAGCTCGGATTTGGTCATCGTAGGCATGGGGACCGAGGGGGAAGCTGGCGCTGGCGCGCGCCGGCAACTTTATTTGTTGTCCAGCTTTGCCTTTAGCAAAGCGCCGAGATTCGTTGTCCCGGTTTGCGCTTCGGACTGCATCCGCTCCATCGTCGCCGCAGTATCGGCGCTGTCCTTCGACTTCACAGACAAATTGATGTTGCGATTCTTGCGATCGATATTGATGATCATCGCGTTGACAGCGTCGCCTTCCTTCAGATGATTGCGCGCGTCTTCGACCCGATCAGCCGCGATTTCCGATGCGCGCAGGAAGCCTTCAACGTCACTGCCGAGATCGATCACTGCGCCCTTGGCATCGACCGACTTCACCGTGCCGTCGACAATGGCGCCTTTCTCGTGTCCGGCGGCAAAGTTGGTGAATGGATCGCCCGACATCTGCTTGACGCCGAGTGAAATGCGCTCGCGTTCGGTGTCGATCGCCAGCACCGTCGCCTCGATCTCATCGCCCTTCTTGTAGCGGCGCACCGCTTCTTCGCCGGGTTCCGACCACGACAGGT
>CAZKNV010000195.1:0-4380 GCA_964554145.1 uncultured Burkholderiaceae bacterium | reverse complement strand
GCACGTGCACTCGTCGCGATTAGTTAGGCGCGCTCCCTTCGGAGCGGCCGCGCGTGCGCGCGCTGTACAAAAGCAAGGGGGAGAGTCACTCGTTCGCCGCTTAGTCGATGGATTCGATGGTGTGACTCTGATTCGTATAGATGCACAGGTCGCCCGCGATCTCGAGCGCTTTCTTGACCAACTCCGTGGGTGTCATGTCGGTGTTGTCCAGCAACGCGCGCGCGGCGGCGTGGGCGTAGGGGCCTCCGGAGCCGATTGAAATCAGGCCGGACTCGGGTTCCAGCACGTCGCCGGTGCCGGTGATGATCAATGACGTTTCGCGGTCGGCCACCGCGAGCATCGCTTCGAGCCGGCGCAGGACGCGGTCGGTGCGCCAGTCCTTGGCGAGCTCAACCGCAGAGCGCAGCAGGTTGCCTTGATGCTTGTCGAGCTTGGCGTCGAAGCGCTCGAACAGGGTGAATGCATCAGCGGTGGCGCCGGCGAAGCCCGCGAGAATCCGGTCGTGATGAAGGCGGCGCACTTTTTTTGCGCCTTGTTTCACAATAATATTGCCGAGGGTGACCTGGCCATCGCCGCCCATCGCAACCTTCGCGCCGCGCCGCGCAGAGACGATCGTCGTCCCGTGAAAAACTTCCATTAAGGAAACCCCGTCCGTGAAGCCGCAAGAATACGGCCCCGGCTTTAATCGTGCCGGGGCAGGCTCTAGATCGGGTCGGTCGCGGTAAACTTCTAGACCCTACGCAACTGGATCTGTGCGACCGCGTCGACCCCGAGCAGCGAAAACAGCGCTCCGATCAGATAGTTGACGTTGCGAAACTCGATGCTGGCGCCGTTCTGCCGCACCTTGGTGACCATTGCCAGCATGCCGGTAGCGGTCGAAAACTCGACTCTTTTCAGGTACGTGCAATCGACCACCAGCCTCTTGTCGATGCGCGAAGCCGACATCAAGCGGCCAAAGTGCGGCTCGCCTTCGCCGCGCAACGTGCCGCGCCAGGCAAGACTGTCCACCGCTTCCGGTGTTGGTGCCTGCGGGACCGCGGCCCGTGTTTTCAGATTTGGCGGCGCCGGCTCCCACGACGGCGGCGACACCTCGTAGGTTATGCAATATTGAATGCCGGTCTCTTCAAAGTCGTGCTGCCGGTTCAGCAAGCGAAACACTTCGAGCAACAGCATCCATACCGCGTCGCTCGGGTCGCGGCGCCCGGCTTCGACCGCGGCGCGCAACGGCGTCACCAGTTGATCGGCGCCTTGCAGCAGCAGCTCATGGCTGGCACGTTTGAATGCATTGATCACGCGCAGCAACAGCTCGGCGCCGACCGGATCGATGCTGCGCACACTCGAAGAGTCCAGTGTGATCGACTGGTGTGACAGCGAATAATTTTTCAACTGCTCCAGATGTTTGACGACTCCTTCATCGAGGAGCTCGGGCAGCATGATGACCGGCGCCGTGGCCGAGGCAGCTGCGCTCAAACCCGCAGCTCCGAGCGTGGCCAACGCCGGCTCCTCCTTGTACTCGATCCACGCCGGAGGCGAGCTTTCGAAGCGCAGCACGTATTCGATCGTCAAACTGTCGAACCCGGCCTTGTCGCCGCGTTGCTGCAGTAATTCGAACAACATCAGCCAACCGTGCTGCGCCGAGTCCCCGAGCTGATCGGACTGGATCGCCGCACGCAAGCCGGCTTCGGCCGGTTCGATTAGCCCGTTGGCAAACAGGATCGCGGTTTCCTCGATCGCCGAGCCGCCTTCGCTTTGCAACTCGAACGCGTTGGTATTGCCGGCCCAGTCCTCGGAAATGATGTCGAGCGCGTCGATCGATTTGTCGTCCTGTAATGCATCGGCCGGCGCCGCTTGCGCCGCATCGGGCTGCTGCGAAGGCCGCTGCAAGGTCGAGTTGGCAGCGGAGTTTAC
Source organism: uncultured Burkholderiaceae bacterium (assembly GCA_964554145.1). Taxonomy (GTDB): domain Bacteria; phylum Pseudomonadota; class Gammaproteobacteria; order Burkholderiales; family Burkholderiaceae_F; genus JACCZX01. The sequence continues at coordinate 2,472 of CAZKNV010000195.1, read as the reverse complement.
GAACATCATCGATGCGCCGCCGGGCCGCAAAAAATCGCGCGCCATTTCGGACTCGATCGCATCGATCTTGGCCGCCGTTTCCAGCGCGAGTGAGCGATGCAGGTCTTTGTCGGGCAGCACGGTGGTGCTGGTCGGTGGTCCTTGCGCACCGCGCGCGACGGTTGACGACGGGTTGCGATTGACCGGACCGGGAAGCGGCCGTGCGGCCTGCTTGGCGGGCGTACGCGAACCCGCCTTCACGGCCGGCTGGGCGTCCTTCGGATCTTTTTTGAAGAAGGAAAAGACCACTACCTTTTTACCGTTTCCCGATTCGTACTACCACGCCAGACAGAACCCGCCACTGTGCCGGTCAACTGCAACACACTCGCACGATTCTGGCACCGGTGGCTTGCGCGCCGGCCTGTTAAGACACCGGAAACAAGTAACCCTTTTCGCCGAACCCCGGTTACATCCAACGGCTCGACGGTCCTGGAAGTCGCGCTTGATACCGTGTTCGAGTGAGCGAGCACCGATCGCATTCGATAGTAACAATGAAGCTGGGCCGCAAACCGTCGATCTGCACTGGAATCCCGCCTGTCGGTTATGAAGATGCAAGAGGGAGCGCTGCCCCCTCTTGGAACTCCCCCATTTGTTAGTCGCCGAACATTTTTTGTTTCATCTCGCGGCGCTGCTGCGCCTCGAGCGATAACGTGGCGGTCGGCCGCGCAAGCAGGCGCGGAATGCCGATCGGATCGCCCGTTTCTTCGCAGTAGCCGTACTCGCCGCTTTCGATTCGCGCCAATGCCTGCTGGACCTTTTTCAGAAGCTTGCGTTCGCGATCCCGCGTGCGCAGCTCGAGTGCGTGCTCTTCCTCGATCGTCGCGCGATCTGCGGGATCGGGGACGATCACCGTTTCGCGCAAATGCTCGGTGGTTTGATCGGCGTTTTCCAGTAGCTCGCTTTCCATTTGCTGCAGCCGGTGCTTGAAATAGGCAAGCTGTTCGCCGTTCATGTAATCCGATTCGCGCGTCTTCAGCAGTTCCCCCTCGGTCGGAAGCCGCTTCCCGTTGACCGTCACCGGTGCTTCGCTGCGAGTGGCTGATCGCGCCAACAAATACTCGTGCGCAGCGGCCAGCGCCTTCGGTGACGGCGCGGGCGCAACGCGCGGCGCGGCTGCCGTCATCGGCGAAGGAGCAGCAAGCCCCGGTGCCGGCATCGGCGATACGTGTTTTGGCTCTCTAGCTCGCGCCGGCCTGCCCCCGCGCGACCTGAAGGTCGGTGGCGCAGATTTGGCCGGAGCGGTTTTCGCGGCCTTCGCAGGCGTCTTTCCCCTGGCTGCCGGCGCTGCCTTCGTAACCTTCGTAACCTTCGTAACCTTCGTAACCTTCGACGGTTTCGCGCCTTTGGCGCTGCGGGCGACGTTTGCAGTCTTGCGCTTCGCGACCGCTGTCCTGGTCTTCTGCGGCTTTGTCTGCGCCTTTCTTACCGCGGCTTTTTTGGCGACCTTTTGGACAGGTCTTTTCCCGCCCTTGCTGGCGGACTTGGTGATTTTCTTGGCCGGTTTCTTTGCTGCAGCCATCGGTCAGGCCCTCTTTAAAATTCTGTTTCGAATCGATCGAATGCGGTTCGCGACACTCAACGCGCCAGACACGCTTCGAGACCTTTGACGATTGCGTCCTTCGGCAGATTGCGGCCGATGAAGACAACCTTGCTGGAAGGCTTTTCATTGGTCGCCCATGGACGCCCAACGTCGGCTCCCATCAGCATATGAACGCCCTGGAAAATCGTGCGGCGGTTACTGCCGTTCATGAAAAGCACGCCTTTATACCGAAGCATGTCCTGCCCGTAAACCTGAGTCAGGGTGCCCATGTACTCCTCGAGCCTGGCCGGATCAAACGGCCGGTTCGACTGAAATACGAACGCCTTGATTGCATCATCGTGACGGTGATGATCGTGATGGTCCCCATCGTGATGGTGGTGCTCATCGTCATGATGATGTTTGCCGTCGCGCTTGGCATCGGGATGTTCACCGGCGAGAAACTCCGGATCGATTTCGAGAATCGCGTTCAGATTGAATCCACGCAGATCGAGCACATCCTTGATCGCCACGTCGCCGAAGTTGACCGGCTTGATCGGCGCACGTGGATTCATCTGCACCAGGCGGTCTCTTAGCGATTGCACATCGCCCGCCGAAACCAGATCGGTCTTGCTCATCAGAATTCGATCGGCAAACCCGACCTGGTTCTGCGCTTCCGGCTGCTGGTCAAGCGTGCCGTGCCCGTGCTTGGCATCGACCACCGTAATTACTGCGTCGAGCAGGTAGTAGGTCGAAATCGCATCGTCCATGAAGAACGTCTGTGTAACCGGCCCCGGATTGGCCATGCCGGTCGTCTCGATAATCACACGCTCGAAAGCGAGCTCGCCCGATTGCCGCTTGGCTTTCAGCTCGTTAAGAATGCGCACCAGGTCGCCGCGCACGGTGCAGCAGATGCA
>CAZKNV010000194.1:0-4419 GCA_964554145.1 uncultured Burkholderiaceae bacterium | reverse complement strand
CCATTCCTGATTCAGCTGCGGCGAGTTGTACGCGCCCACCACTTCGTAATCGGTCTCGGCGGTGGCATAGAAATATCGTTCGCGTGCCGTCACATAGTTGTTCAGCAAGTGCCGTGTCACAACTTCGGGCAGCTCAGCCTTGCCCGCATACACGGGCACCACATCGGTAATCCCGGTCGCGTTGTCGACCCGGATCACGAAGGGCTCGACGGTTTTCAGGGGGGTCAGCATCGCGATGCCGGCAACCGCGAGAACGGTCACGACGCACGAGACGGCCGCAACCGACCACGCAATGCGCGCCGAGCGGTTGGCGCGACGAGCCACGTCGCGCTCCCACCCCTGCGCTTCGCGCAGGTACTGTTCAATGGCTGGATCGCGCTTCATCCGGACCCTTGGCCTGCGCACGCGCAGCCACATTGATCGGCGTGTACTCCCCTTCGCAATCAGGCGGACTGGGGGGAGTTGTCCCGCAACCCGCAGCCAATACTGTTAACGCCAGCACCAACGCTCTCACGATAATTTCCTGGTTGTTCCTGCAAACCACGCCGAATTCAGCGTCCCTCGCCACCACCATCACCGCCGCGCAATCGTGTTGCTCCTTTGCATCCCGCGCCAGGCAGCGCGACCTGTGTTGCGTGCTCCCTGACCGATTGCATAGCCCGCCTTGCGCCGCAATGAATCCCAACGCGTTGTCTGGTTATCGAACAAGCCGCGCATCATTTGATAGCCGGTGCGCCCTGCCCCGCCCATTCCCCATGACAAAGTTCTGCCGACGGCGCCGAACGTGCTCAACGCAATTCCACTGGCCAGTCCCGCAGCAATGCTAGGAACCTGCGACATGATCAGAAATATCAGGACGGACACAACGCACAAACGAGCCGCCTCAGCGACCGTGATGCCGGCGCCCATGTTCACGGCGGCAGTGGCGAAAGCTTGAAAGAACGCGAGCAGGAGGGCCGCCACCAACGCAACGAGAATGATGATCAGGGCGTAGTTCGCGAGTTGCGCAATCCAGGCTTCGAAGAACCGCTTGGTTGCATCAAAGAACAACATCGCGATGAATAGCGGGCCCAGCGCCAATATCAGCGCAACTGCGATTAACGACATCGCCATCAGAAACGCCGTGTAGACGCACGTCAACCCGACCAGGAGGTAGACCAGTCCGCCCGCGATGAAGAACCCCCAACCCGCTCCAGACCAAACACTCCCTTGCAGGAAAAGCCGTTCAGCGACTTCGTTGCCGGATGTCCAGAGAGTGTCGACGGCGGCTACAGGCGGCCCCGCGCCCGTTATGGTGCTTGCCAAAGCCTGCGGTGAATTGAAAAACACGCTCGTGATTGGGCCGACGTTTGCAGCCAACTGGATCGTGAAAATCAAGATTCCAGCGATGACAAAGATTCGCTTGATTCCTTCGAGGATGGGTTCCTGGATCTTTCCGGTCAGCTGCAGATAACCCCAAAACATCACATAGATCGTTGCAAGCGTTACCACCGCCGGCGTCAGCGCGCCCGCGATGGCAGCGATCTGCGAGAACACGAACGCGAGAAGCGACGCATTCAGCCAAGTGAAGAATTGAGCAAAGATTCCCATTGCGCTACGACGTATCAGTTAATTTCTTGCTGGTTTTGCGCGAGGCGGGGGACCACTCGGAACGGTCACCGAAGGCAGTTCACGAATTGAACCGATCCCCTTCTTGATGGCTTTCAAACGTTCTTCCTCGCTCATTCCTTGAGCGGGCGCAGACGGTGGTGCCTCTACCCTTACCTCGACCTCCTGGCGGACGATGTAGTAGTAGGCACCGCCCGCTGCGGCGGCAACGGCGACGATTGCGATGACAATTCGCACAACGTTGTTCACTGCTGCTCCTCGATCTAAGGCGATGCAACGGCAGGCAATGTGCGGATTGATCCAATCTGCCGAACCGCCAGCTCTCTGCCCCTTTGCTCGTGCGCCATCTGCTCTGCCTGTGCGGTTTGGTAGAGCGCCTGCAGCTTGTTCTGCTCGTTGGTCAGCATCGTTTGCTCGGCTGCAATGCGCGCTTGCAAGTCCTGCACAGCCTTGTCGTCGCCAGCGCCGCCCACCATGCTTATCAACTGTTGCAACGCTGCAAACCGCTGGCTCGTGTTGTCCTGCGCGCCACGGGTCATCACTTGCAGCATCGCGGCTGCGCGGCGTCCATCCTGTATGTGCTGCTGCATCTGCGGAGTCATCGTCCCGATCTGCGCAGCGGTCAACACCGAGTTCGCGGTGACGGCTGTCTGTACCTGCGACGCAATTCCCGCATACGGCACGCTCGTGCCGTTGAGCACCGCCAGCATGTCGTTCCAGTTCTGGGGCATGTAGTTGCGCGCCATCGGTGTGTACGGCAGCAGGGTTTCCATGCCTCGACCGCCGGTGATCGCCTGATACGACTGCTGCAATTGGTTCAGCTGATTCGTCATCCCCTGAATCTGCTGCTGCCAGTATTGAATCTGCTGAATCAGCTGGACGATCGCGGCCACGTCGATCACGGGGATGCCCTGCGCCTTCGCTGGCACCACGACTGTCACCGAACTCATCAGGAAGACGCTGCCAATGGCGGCTGCCAGTAATTTACGAATCTTCATCACCATTCCTCCAACAGTCATGCGGCTAGGACTTCAAGTTCGGGACGCTCAGGCCGTTCCCCTGTGCGACGCGCATCCCGAAACCGGGGCAACCACTGCGTCGGATCGGGACCTGTTTCGCCCATGATTCGATGCAGCAGGTCAAGATTGCCGATCCGTCCCGAGATCACGTCGAGCTCGTAATCGAAACCCTTCAGATCAAGCTTGCACACGACGCTTTGATGCCCTTGCTTGACCAGGAACATGCGTGATCCCGGTTCGAGTTGTTCCTTGATCAGCAGGTATTCCTGCTCCGTCAGGTTGAAGCCGTCGATGTAGTCCTTGCGGGTTGCATCGGCATTCGGGAAGAACACCTTGGTCGGTGTCTGCTCGATCAACGTCCGCGCAATCGGGCTGTCGATGACGTCGCTCGGGCTTTGCGTGGCGAAGGCCGCCACTCCTTCGAGCTTGCGCCAGGTCTTCAGGCCGTCCTTGGCAAAGCTTTCGAAGGCGCGGTCCGACAGCAGCTTCGCGAACTCGTCCATCCAGACCACCAGCCTGCGGCCGTCGAGCAGCTGGCGCACCAGGTGGAACAGATACATCGTGACCGGTGCGCGTGTCAGATCGTTGTCAAGGAAGTCGGTGACATCGAATCCGATCATCGTGTTGTCGGAAAGCAGCTCAACCACCGTGTCCGCCGGGTTGTCGAACACCCACGCGTAGTCGCCACGCTCGCGGGCGCTCCATTGGGTCAGGCGCGCGTGCATTCCTTCGGGATCGGTCGGATCGAGAAATTCGAGCACGCGCGACAGCCGCCGCTGACGCTGATCAAGCATCAGCGTGCCGCGCAGCGCCTGATCGAGATCGGCCTCTTCTCGTACGGAAAAGGGCTTGCCGGGCCGTTCGACCAGGCGCCGCAGCCAGGTTTTCAGAAATTCCACGTTGCCCGGCGTCGGCTGGAGTTGCAGCGGGTTGAACCCGGTCGACACCCCGTTCCGCAGCGGCAGATAACTGCCACCCGACGCCCGCACCAGAATCTCCAGGCCTCGATCCTTGTCGAAGATCACCTGCGTGCAGCGCGCCTTGCGCAGCATCGTTACGCAGAATCCGATGAAGACCGTCTTGCCGGAGCCGGTCGGTCCGATGACGCTGGTATGGCCGATGTCCTTGCGGCTGCCGCCATCGGGGTCGCGCGGATCGCTCGCGTGCAATGAAAAGTAGTAAGGCGAGCTCGCGCTGGTGACCAGCATGGTGAGCGCGTCACCCCAATGGTTGCCCTTCGCGCGGCCTGCCGGAAAATTGTGGAATGGCACCATGCCCGCGAAATTGCGGCTCGACGTCACGGCCTTGCGCGGCCTGAAGCTGAAGTTGCCTGGAAGCTGCGACCAGTACGCAGCCTCCAGAGCGAGGTCTTCGCGCGCGATCACCATGCCGGTGTCGGCCAGGATGTTGCGCGCACTCGCCACGTTGTCGAGCAATTTCTTGAGACGCGGCCGTCCTTCGGCTTCCTTGACGCCGTCGTAAGGATCGGCCAGCACCTGCAACGTGAAGTGATGGTCTCCCATCACGAACTCGTTGCTCATCAGCTGATCAAGCGCGTCCTTCAATTCCTCGGTCTGCGATACAGCCAGGTCGCCGGCATTGCGCAGCCGATTGAATTGCTTCGTCAGCAGGCCGGTGGCGGTGGCCTTGCTGACGAACGTGAAGCTTTGCGTCAGCACGAACGGAAAGTCCGCGGTCAGCAGCAGATTGAATAGGCCCGGTTGAGTTGGCGTCGAGTATTCCTTGATGCCGAGGAACGCCCCGATGCGGGTCTGCGCTGCCGTGCGGTATT
>CAZKNV010000193.1:0-4476 GCA_964554145.1 uncultured Burkholderiaceae bacterium | reverse complement strand
GGGTCGCAGCGGGCTGCGGCGTGCTGGCCGCGCTGACGTTTACGCCGATTGCCACCAGCGAAGCGCTGGCGCCGGGCACGCGCTCGACCGCAGATGCGGGCTGGATCGACTACTCGCCCGAAAAGCTGGCGCAGCTGCGCGGCGAAGGCAAGGCGGTCTTCGTCGATTTCACTGCGGCCTGGTGCGTAACGTGCCAGCTGAACAAGCGTGTCGCGCTGCGTGCCGACAATGTGAAGACACGATTCGCGGCTGACAAAGTGGTGCTGATGCGCGCCGACTGGACCAATCGTGATGAGCGCATCACGCAGGCGCTGGCACAATTCGGCCGCAACGGTGTTCCGCTGTATGTGCTTTACGATCGCAATGGCGAGGCTGCGGTCTTGCCGGAGCTGCTGACAGAAGGCATCGTTCTTGCCGCTCTCGACAAAGTAAAGGAAGCGTCACGATGAAACTGATTCAGTGGGTTGCTGCCGGCTTGTTCGCGTCGTCGGCGGCTTCTGGCGTGATCGCAGCGCCGGCCCCGGGGCAGCCCGCGCCGGATTTTCGCGCCACAGACATCGCGGGCAAGCCGGTTTCCCTGGCGGACTTCAAGGGCAAGTACGTCGTACTCGAATGGAACAATCCGGGTTGCCCGTTCGTGCAAAAGCACTATGACAGCGGCAACATGCAAGCGCTGCAAAAACGCTTCGGCGCGGATAACGTTGCGTGGCTGTCGATCAATTCGACCACGGAGTCGAGCTCGGACTACATGCCACCTGCCAGGCTCTCCGCCTGGTTCAAGCAGCACAACGCCGCGCCGACCGCAGTATTGATGGATCCCAAGGGCGATGTGGGACGCGCGTTCGGCGCCAAGGTGACGCCGCACATGTATGTCATCGACCCAGGTGGAACGCTGGTTTATGCCGGCGCAATCGACGACAAGCGCAGCGCGAATGTGGCCGATGTCAAGACGGCCACTAACTATGTGACTGCTGCACTGGCGGCATCGAAAGCCGGCAAGCCGGTGTCTCCGGCCAGCAATACCGCGTACGGCTGCACGATCAAATACAACTGATTCGCGGCACGTTCATCCTTGTACGTAGATCCAATTCAGTAGCGCATCAAGCGCCGGCTGCCCGGCGCCGGCGTTGGCGTGATTGATAAACGCGACTACCGCATAACGCCGGCCGCTCGCAGCCAGCACATAGCCGGCAATCGCACGTGTGTCGGCCAGCAACCCGGTCTTGATATGTGCCGAGCCGGCGGCCCCGCTTCGGCGGCGCATCGTGCCGTCGACGCCGAGGATCGGCAACGAGGAGACGAATTCCGGCATCAACGGCGACACGAACGCACCTTGCAGCAGTCGCGCGAGGCCCGCTGCAGTCAAGCGCTCGACCCTTGATAATCCGGCACCGTTTTCAAGCACGAATTCGCGCCGATCAAGCCCCTTTGCAACCAGCCAGTCGGCAACAGAACGCTGCGCGCGCTCCATATTTGCCGGCCGGCGAGTCGTTTCGGTCCCGACCGCCAGAAACAACTGCCGCGCCATCACGTTATTGCTGTATTTGTTGATGTCCCGAATGACTTCGGCCAGCGGCTTCGACTCGTGCTGCGCCAGCCGCCTCGCATCGGGCGGCACCAGCCCTTCGCGCACGCGGCCACGCCAGACTCCTCCGCTCGACTCCCACAGCGCGCGGAAAACCGCCTCGGCGTAGCGCGCACTATCAAGCACGCTGACATGCCACACCTTGTCGCCGCAGGTCAGCGGATATGCGCCGCGAAACACCGGTCGCAATGGGTCGGTAAAGTCGGCCGCGAGCCGGGCGCGCCAATCGTTGCACGGACCTTGCGAGCCGCGCACCACGGCGGGCACTGACATGCCTGCCAACGCCGGCAGCGCATAAACGCGCGCCTGCTGATTTTCCTGATCCGCCACGAAATACAAGCTGACGGCCTTGTAATTAAGCAGCAGCGCGTCGGGCCCGGCGTTGTACGGCCGCAGTGCTTCGCCGTCGAAGGCGCCGGGATCATGTGGGGCAGGCTCGAACGCGCTGCGATCGAGCATCAAATTGCCGCGAATTTCGCGTACACCGACGCCGCGCAATCGCTGCACCAGTAGCCACAGGTCTTCAATCACCAATTGCGGATCGCCACTGCCGCGCAGCCAGAGATCGCCTTCGAGCACGCCGTTGCGCAGCGGCGCCATCGTCAGCACATCGGTACGCCATTGAAACTGCGGACCGAGCAGTTCGAGACCTGCCAGCGTCGTCACGAGTTTCATCGTGGACGCCGGATTCATCGGCTGATGCTCGTTCACGGTCAGCAGCAAGCCCGCGCCGGACAGCGGAATGACCGTGATACCCACCGCAGACGGCGGGACGCTTGCGAACTTCAAAGCGGCCGCCACGGACTCCGGCAGAACCACGCCGTCGTGCACCGATTGCGCTTGGCCAGGTGCCGATGACGCAAGCATCACCAAGGCTGCGACTGCTGACTTTGCGACTATCAATGCAGCGGCTTTCAGTACGGTGAACACGGTCATTGGCAGTGGTTCGTGACTGCGAAGCTTAATCGTCGACTTGATCGCACATAACGAAAAACGGCGCCGCGGCGCCGTCTCATCTTCGCTGCAAGCGACTAGTTGGAGAGTTGCAGCAGCCCCAGGCCGACTCGTCGATACGAGCCAATGCCGCGCAACAGCGGCCGCTTCATCAACTCGGCGTCGGTGACCTGCAGCACACCTTCGATCGACGCGTACGGCAATTTGATGGTGCGATCGCCGTACGGAAACTGCAGTTCCTTGATGGCTACGTTGAAAAAATCCGGTCTGAAACCGAACTTCGGGCCGGCCGCCTTGATCCAGGTCTCGACTTCCTGCGGAGTACGAAACGGCTCGACTTCCTTTTCACCGGCGACCAGCTTTTCACGGCCCACGCACGCCTCCAGCGCAAACCGATAGGGCAGCCCTTCGCATAACTGGATGACGATTCTTTTTGGAGCTAACGCACTGAGCGCTTCGGCTGGCGGCTCGAGCCACGGGTCGCCCGAGTAAACCCAGTATCGACCCTCGCTCGCCGTATCGGCGCGGAACACGAAGCTGATACCGGCCTTTTTGCCGAACGTGCGCGACAGGCATTGGTGTGCGGACAGCGGATCAGCGTGCTTCGGCTGGAACGTCACCGCGGTCTCGAACAGTTCGACCGTCGGCACGTCCATCTTGGTATAGCTCATCACGCTGTTGACGAAGCCGCGCAGAGTCTTTGGACCCTTGCCCTTGGGCGCCGATGAACCTAGCCAGTGTTGCGGAAGCCGAAGCGGAAAATCAATTGCCACGTATGACCCCATTACGGTTAACGACGTATCTTCGGCGCCGCGCAGTCTGCACCCCTAGCGCATTCGCGTACGTCGGTTGACTACGCGCGTATCGACAGCACATTGGATAGCACAGTCTCACATTTGATGTTAGCGGTCACTTCCATGCGACGGGCGAGCGGCTTTGGGACCTGAGCGGCGCATGACAAGTGCGCCGGCTAACTTCGCAATCTGATGACTGGAAGGCCGCGCCCCCGCATCCCTACAATTAGCACTCGCAAGCGGAGAGTGCTAATAACTGGCATCATCCGCTGCCTGCACATTTTCACTTCTCGATTGTTCGAGACAGTCAATCAACCTGGAGAACTTATGAAAATCCGTCCTTTGCACGATCGAGTGATGGTCAAACGTATCGACAACGAGCGCAAAACCGCCTCGGGAATCGTCATTCCTGACAACGCGGCCGAGAAACCGGATCAGGGCGAAATTGTCGCCGTCGGTCCCGGCAAGCGCGACGACAACGGCAAGGTCCTTACGCTCGACGTCAAGGTGGGCGACAGAGTGCTGTTCGGCAAATATTCCGGCCAGACCGTCAAGGTTGAAGGCGAGGAATTGCTGGTGATGCGCGAGGAAGACCTGATGGGGGTGATCGCCTGACGGCGATACCTGGAACGCTGGATCGCTTCGCGCCCGGCCACGTAAACTTTTTGGAGTATTTTTCCCATGGCAAGCAAGCAAGTATTTTTCGGCGATGACGCGCGTCATCGCATGGTCAGGGGCGTTAACGTCCTTGCCAACGCAGTCAAAGTAACCCTCGGCCCGAAGGGCCGCAACGTCGTTCTTGAGCGCAGCTTTGGCGCACCGACCGTCACCAAGGACGGCGTATCGGTGGCCAAGGAAATCGAACTGAAAGACAAGTTCGAGAACATGGGCGCGCAGATGGTCAAGGAAGTCGCTTCCAAGACCTCGGATAACGCCGGTGATGGCACGACGACCGCTACCGTGCTGGCGCAGTCGATCATTGCCGAGGGCATGAAGTATGTTGCCGCCGGCATGAATCCGATGGACCTGAAGCGTGGCATCGACAAGGCGGTCGTGGCCGCCGTTGAAGAGCTGAAGAAGCTGTCGAAGCCCACCACCACCAGCAAGGAAATCGCCCAAGTCGGCGCAATCTCGGCCAACGCC
>CAZKNV010000192.1:0-4481 GCA_964554145.1 uncultured Burkholderiaceae bacterium | reverse complement strand
GGTCGTCACGGACACACTGCGCCAAATCCTTGTCGGGCGTCCAAATGCAAACCTTCTCGACCCGCGCATCTTCCGAAGCAATCCTCGCGGCCGACGCAAGCGCGTCGTCGGCCTCCAGTTCGATCATTGGCCATACGACAACACCCATCGCGGATAGAGCCTCTTCGAGCGGGTGGAACTGCGCGAGAAGGGCCGGCTCGATGCCATCGCCTGTCTTGTAACCAGGCCAGAGGCTGTTGCGAAACGACTCGATGACATGATCTGTTGCAACGCCGACGTGTACGGCGCCGCCTTCGACCATTTCCAGCACGGTGTTAAGTACGCCGATGACAGCGCCGTAAGGACGGTCCCGCCCCTTGTTGAAGCGGCGCAGACCATAGAAGTGCCGGAACAGCTCGTAAGTCCCGTCTATGACATGAACGACCATAGGCGATTATGCGATCGAAGCAGAGCCGCTCTTGTCGCATACTTATCAAAAACAAGTCACGTCACCGTTTTACCCTGAGGCCATGGCCGGCGCCGCGCGCGGCGTATCACGCGCATGACAGAGTAAGGCGAGCGCTGCCCGGACGGATTAGGTGAAGAACGATCAGCATCCGAAGCTTCGTATCGCCAAACGTATTGTTGTCGCGGTCGTCGGTGGAACCGTGACTCTCATCGGGATCGCACTGATCGTTTTGCCGGGGCCGGCGTTTGTAATCATTCCGATTGGCCTTTCGATACTCGCGACGCAATTCGTGTGGGCCAGGCGCTTCTTGAAAAAGGCTCGTCAGATGGCGACTCGTTTGACATCGAATTCACCACACGACGTCTAGCCGGCGCCAGTCAAGACTGCGCATTGTCCGGTTTGGCTGCAACAGCCGGAGCAAAGCGATCCTGTGCAGCGAGAAGTTGGTCGTCCGAGGTTGCCACGAGCCACAAGCGGGCGCTCTCCACAATGTAGCGGTTGTGGTTCTTGAACGGACCCATGGCGGCGACCGTCTTCCAGAGCACCGGCCCAGCCCGACTCTTCTTGCCCGACGGCGTGCCAACTAGCAAACAGTAGGGTCCAAGCGGCAGCGACACGAACGGCTGCACCGGCTCTGCGCGTACGCGCCAGTCGATGAAGGGCGCCTCGTTGATGAGCAGCGGCGCCGGAAAACCGTGAAACACAGTGAAGTCGTAGAGTGCCAACTGCGCGCGCAAGCCCATGTACATGCCCCGAATGTCTTTTATGACCGCGGCGCGGATTTCGTCCTCGAACATCGCCTCTAGCCGATAACGCGCAAGAGCCCGTTGAGCATCTTGTTGATAGGCGCAGACAAGACCAAGCTCCACGCAGTCCTGCGTCGCGCGCTGGACGTCTACCACCGGGCCGGCTTCTTCTGGCTTGCCTAGCTGGGCCGCCCGCAAGAACCGGGCAAGCGCCCCCTCATGAATCGCTGGACCCGCCCTGCGGGCCGCTTCGTCGTCGCCGTTGCTATTGAGCGATACGTAGAAAATGCTTTCGGCCGCAAAGCGCGCTTTCTTGCCGTCGTCGAACTTGATCCCGCCATCACTGCAGTCGAGATAGCGAGTGCCGATTCGACCGTGTTCCCACACCCAGTTCTTGAGGAAGGGGCGCAACGGATACAGCACCTCGGGCTCAGCCATTGAACTCTCCAACGTCCCAGCGCATGGATTTGGGACACGTGCTGAATGTAGCCGGACTCTTCAATCGCACTAACAAGAGTCTTCACACGCGGCGCGAACCATCTGCGGATTGCTGCGCCGATGACTGTATTCGGACTCAATGACACGACGCTCTGTTACGGTTTACGCTTGAGGACACTTTGGGATCGCGTATCGGAGTCCGGATGCAAAAGAAATCAGCGGTTTGGGTGGCAGTCCTCGGGTGCATGGCCGCAATGATTGCGCAGTCAGCCTTGGCGGCCGATGTGAAAGTGACGCCGCTCGGCGGTCAGGACGGCGAGTTTTGCCCGCAGGACCGCGCGCTGATCTTCGAGGATCCTAACGGGACGCGCATTCTCTATGACGCCGGGCGCACGGTCGCCGGACCGAACGATTCCCGGTTGGGCAAAATTGACATCATTCTTGTCAGCCACATGCATGGCGACCACTTGGGCAACGCGCACAACAAGGCGCCCAACTCGGGCAGTTGCGACAAGCCCGACGTTTCGGTGTCGGCGCTGCCGAATTCGAACTCGGTGAACATCGCGCTGGCCAAAAAGGCGAAGATCGTGACGGGCAGCGAAATGCCCCCCTTCTTTGCCAGCAAACTGAGCGCGAATGGCGGTGACCCGAAGGATTCGATCCTTGCGCGCTTCGGCGGAAGCGTAAAGCTAGGCGGTGTGACGATTGCGACAGTGCGCGTTGCACAGCAACGGCCTCGATCCAGACTACATTGGCGGTGAACTGGGCAAGAACATGAAAGCCGCGGGAATCGCCGGTTATGTCGGTCAGGCCACCGGCTATGTACTAGGGTTCAGCAATGGCCTTGTGGTTTATCTCTCCGGCGATACGGGCATTACGGCCGAGCAGGACAAAGTCGTGCGCGGGCACTACAAAGCTAAGCTCGTAGTCATGAATATCGGTGACAACTTCACCACAGGGCCCAGGGAAGCAGCCTACGTAATCAACGATCTGGTCAAACCCAATTCAGTAATTGCATCGCACGCGAATGAAGTCGCGACCAAGGGCGGCAAGGTGTTGCCGGGGACCAAGACCGAGACTTTCATCAAGGCCGTCGAGGTGCCGGTGCATATTCCGCTCAGCGGCAAGACGATGACATTTGACAGTGTCGGAAAATGCGTCTCCGGGTGTTGAGCCAGTGTCCTGTCCCCCGGCCGAAATCGGACGTGGTGTTAGTCGCGCGCGCCTAGTACTTTCCGCCGCCGATGAAGCGTGCAATGCCGGAGGCGACTTCAACTTCCTGACCGATGAAGCCATGCGACGTACGGCCCTCGCACGCTTCGGTTAAAGACTGTCCCGCTGAACTACCGGGTCCACCGGTAACCGTGACAACCTGCTTACGAGCGCTACTCGTTTGCGCCGTGATATTCCCCATGAGACTCGCCGGCGAACGCGCGCATTTGTCCGCCGCATGGCCGACCACCAGCAGTGGAACCGTGATGGCTTCCAGCTTGAGATCAAACACGGATTGCGCCACCCACGCCTTTCTCGTTCCGCTTTGGCCAGCCGTCACGGCCGATGTGAGTACGACACCGTCGGGCGCCGACGGACCCGAGAGCCGCGAAGCAGCGTTCACCGCCGAAATTGAACCCCGACTCGTGCCTGCCAGCCAGACACTTCCTTTCGTACGTGCGCGCACGTCGGCGATGACCTTGCCGAGATCCTCGGCGTGCTGCGCCTGGATGCGGAAACCTCCCAATCCATCTTCACCATGATGGCTCGATGACGCATCGACCAGCGCCGTGAGGAAACCGGCTGCACGAAGGTGCGGGATGGATCGCACCAGCGAGTTTCCCTTTAGCGCTCGCGCGCAGCCCTTGTCGTCGAGATTGACGTGGCCGGTGCCACCCGCGAGCAACACCAGCGCGATCGGTGGGCTGAGCGCGCTCACCTGCGCCGGCTGTGCAAGTGAATAGCGAGTCGCGCTGCGGTTGTGCGTTTCGACCGCAATTACTTCACCGCAATGAGTAGAGGCAGTTTCGGCGCTGGACTGCGCAAAGCACGCGAGTGCACACAGCAAGAGAGTGCACAGCGCGAAAAGCCTATTCAACAGCAAGCTCGCTCATCCTCGCAAAGGATTGCCGCGCCGTGGCAATCGTGCATGATTCGACATCGGATTATCTCCATAACAACTCACTTCGCGACATGCCAATCACACCTACACCCCACTTCCCGCCGCAAATAGTTGCCTTGCCAAAGTTTTCCGGTCCGTTCGATGCGTTCAAGCTAAAAGCCGCTGCATGTGATGTGTTGTTCGCTTCTTATCCGGCCGGGACTTCGATCCCGCCGCACCACCACGAAACCGAGAACTTAGGCGTCATCACTCGCGGAGAACTTTTCCTGACGGTGGACGGTTTAGAGACGCGGTACGGTTCCGGTGACTGGTACCACGTCCCAGCGCAAGCGGAACACTCGGCGCGTTTTGAAAACGAGACGTCAGAAATCGAATTCTGGTTTCATGCAGACTGAGACGAACTAAGCGTCGAGGTTGCGGTAGTACACCGTCGTGCTGCAGAGCCCGCCCTGCGGCAGCAGGGCGTAGCCGGGGATCACGCCCACACGCTGCCAGCCTACGCGCTCGTAGAGGCGTTCGGCCTCGTCGCTGGCGGTGTCGAGCACCAGCAGCGTCTTGCCGCATTCGCGCGCCGTAGCTTCAGCGGCTCGCAACAGCGCCGCCCCCAGCCCTTGGCGGCGGGCGCGGCGATGCACCAGCATCTTCGATAGATCGGCGCGGTGCGGTTGATTCTCGGGCTGTTCAAGCATCAGCTGCACGGTGCCGCACAGGCCTCGCGCATCTTCGGCAACCAGCA
>CAZKNV010000191.1:0-4486 GCA_964554145.1 uncultured Burkholderiaceae bacterium | reverse complement strand
GGCCAGTGGGGCGCCGAGAAGAAGAACCACGTCGACTTCTACTCGCAGCGCTACCAGGCGGTGGAACTCGAGAACCCGAGCTGGGCTGCGGTGGCGAAGTCCTTCGGTTGCGACGGCATCACGATCGACAAGCTGGCCGACGTGGGCGCCGCTCTACAGCAGTCGGTCAGGAACCAGGCTGAAGGCAGGACGACGGTGCTCGAGATGATGGTCACGAAAGAACTGGGTGATCCATTCCGGCGCGATGCATTGTCCAAGCCCGTACGGCACCTGGCGAAATACAAAGAGTATGTCTAACTGACTCTCTAACAAACTCAAGGAGACTTCTATGCAATCAGATTCCTCTGTGCCGAAACCCGATGTGCGGCGCCGGCTGCTTATTGCCGGAGCCGGCACGACTGCATATGCGCTGCTGCCATCGTTCGCACACGCTCAGGACAAATACCCGTCGCGCCCGATCGAACTGATCGTTCCGTGGGGCCCGGGAGGCGGCGCCGATCAGCTCGCGCGTCGCCTCGGCAAGCTGCTCGAACCCGATCTGAAGGTTTCGCTACCGGTGATCAATGTACCGGGTGCGACCGGAAACACCGGGATGACCAAGGTGCTAACCGCTCCTGCCGACGGCCAGATGACGGCGATATTGATCGGCGACACCTTGTCCACCATCGCCGGCGGTGGCCGCTGGAAGCTGGCCGACGTGGTGCCGCTCGGGATCATGATTCGTCAACCGACGGGGATGTACGTCAAGGCAGACAGCAAGTACAAGACATTCAAGGACCTGCTGGCTGATGCGCAAAACAACGAGGTCAAGGTTGCGATCCTCGGCTTCGGCAGCTCCGACGAGATTCTGATCAACCAGATAAACGCCAAGGGTGCGAAGTTGCGCATGGTGCCGTTCGCTTCACCGGGCGAGCGCTATTCGTCGATCCTGGGTGGCCACGCCGATGTGCTGGTCGAACAGGCAGGCGATGTCCGCTCGTTTCTCGACAGCAAGCAGATGCGCCCAATCGTGTTCTTTGCCGATGCACCGGCGCCGGGCTTTCCTGCAATTCCGCTGGCGAAGGACAGCGGATTTCCGATTGTCATCAACCAGTTTCGCTCGATCGTCGTGCGCGCCGGTACCGATCCAAAGCAGGTGGCGATGCTGTCGGCCGCGCTGGAAAAGGTGGCCCGCTCGCCTGAATTCGTCAAGTACCTCGAAGACGAACTGGCCTATGCCGACAGTTTCATCCCGGCGGCGCAGGCCAACGCGTTTCTCGAGCGCGAGCTGAAACTGATCCAGCAGAACGCGCCGAAAAAGCAGTAGCGGCGGCTGCGGCGCTGTCGATTGGCGCGCAGCGACCGGCAAGGGAGACTGCAATGAGGGAGCGACTGCGGCTCGTGTTGCCGTACGCCGTCATGTTGCTGGTCGCAGGAGGGTTGTACTACGCGGCCACGTTAATCGATGCGCCGGGTGGCCTGAGCGCGACACGGATCGGGCCGGACTTCTGGCCCAAGACCATCATCGGCGCGATGGCAGCGTTATGCATCTACGAGAGCGTCAAGCGGCTGATGACCGGCGCCGCGCGCGACGCCGGCGGATTGACCGAGGGACTCGTTCGTTCGCCCGTCACCGCTGATGCCGAACCGGTTGTGCCGGAAGCCCCTGTCGATAACCGCAAACTCGCGGCCGGCCTGGCGTTGATTGCGGGTTTCGTCGTCGGTGTCGTCTATCTCGGCTTCTTTGTCGCGACCGCGCTGTTCCTGGCGTTGTTCTCCTGGGTCGGCGGCTATCGTCGCGCACTGCCCGTGGCGCTCGCCAGCGTGCTGGGCGCGTTCATTCTGCTGGTGATCTTCATGCGAGTGGCGTATGTGTCACTGCCTCTCGGCGTCGGGCCGTTTCATGGCCTGTCGGTACTGATGCTGCAGTTGATCGGGGCCTGACGGCGGTACTGACGTGGACGTGCTTGTCAATCTGCTGCACGGTCTGGCCAATATCTTCACACCGGTCAACTTCGCGGTGATGGTGATTGGCCTGGTGCTCGGCATGCTGGTCGCCGTGCTGCCCGGCTTGACGCTTGTGATGGGCGTTGTGCTCGCGCTGCCGTTCACCTACAAGATGGGCGTCGAGCCGGCGTTGATCCTGCTGACGGCGATGTACGCGTCCGGCACTTACGGTGGTGCCATTACGTCGATCCTGTTCCGAATACCCGGTGAGCCGATGGACGTGCCGCTGCTGTGGGACGGCTACGCGATGACTCGCCGTGGACAGGCCGCCCAGGCGCTCGGCTATTCGCTGGTGGCCGCGCTGGTAGGCGGGCTGCTTTCGGCCGTGGTCATGGTGGCGCTGTCGAAACCGGTTGCGAGCATTGCATTGAGTTTCTCGTCGCCGGAATTTTTCGCGATCACTGCATTCGGTTTGGCGAGCGTCGTCGCACTGAGCGGCGGCTCGCTGGTTAACGCCTTGATCAGCCTGTGCCTGGGCCTTTTGATCGCGACGACCGGCGTGGATGCCATCTACGGTGCCGAGCGTTTCGCTTTCGGCGTTCCGTTCTTGCAGGACGGTATTGAGTTCCTGTTGGTGATGGTCGGCGCCTATGGCATCGGTGAAGTGTTAACGCGCCTGCAGACAGGCTTCGTATCCGAGGGCGGCAGTGGTGGATCGAACAGCGCCGCACCGCGCTTCAAGACCGCGTTTCCGCGGCTCTCGGAGCTGCTGGCGATCAAGGGCTCGTTCCTGCGCGGCACCGCGACAGGCATCGCAGTCGGAGTCGTGCCGGGCGCAGGAGCCACCGTATCGGCGTTCGTCGCCTACGGCATTGAAGGCCAGTTCGTGAAAACCGGCAAGAGCGGGTACAAGCTCGGAGACGGCGCAGCGGAAGGTATTGTCGCGGCCAAGTCTGCCGCCACCGCGTCGGTCGGCGGAGCGCTGGTGCCGCTGCTGACAATGGGCATTCCCGGCAGCGGCGCGACCGCAATCATCCTGGCTGCGTTTCTGTTGCATGGAATCCAGCCCGGCCCGCAGGTTTTCGTTTCGAGCACTTTACTGATCTACACCGTGTTCGCCGCAGTGTTCGTCGGCGTGATCGGCATGTGCATTCTTGGCTACTTCGCCATCAAGCCGCTGTGCAAGGTGCTCGACGCGCCGGAAGCGCTGGTATCGGCCTTCGTGGTGGTGTTCTGCTTCATCGGCGCATTCGCTGCACGCAGTAATCTGTCGGATCTGTACGTGATCGCGTTCTTCGGGCTGGTCGGTTTTCTGTTCGAGAGGTTCAAGTTTCCGATCGCACCATTGGTGCTCGGAACGATCCTCGGCCCGCTGACCGAGAACAATTTCATGACGACGATGCTTAGCTTCGACAACGACTGGACGGTGTTCTTCACGCGCCCGATCAGCGGCACGATCCTCGCGATCTCGATCATCGGGCTCGCGTTTCCGTTCGTGCGCACCGTGTGGGGACGCCGGCGCGCGCGGCGCGATCCACGAGTGGCGGTACATCGATGAATGACCTCAGTGATCGCAACGTAACGCCGGCGGCGCGCGATGTCGCCGAACTGGTCGCGCGCGCCCGTGCCGCGCAGGCGATCGCCAATGACTACGATCAGGATCGCACCGACGAACTGGTCGCTGCCGCTGGCTGGGCGATCATCGAGCCAGCACGCAATCGGGAGCTCGCCGAACTTGCGGTCACCGATACCGGCATCGGCAATGTTGACGACAAGATCAAGAAAAACTTCCGCAAGACTTTCGGTTTGCTGCGTGACCTCAAGGGAGCGCGCTCGGTCGGTGTAATCGCCGAGCATCCCGAGCAAGGAATCATCGAGGTCGCGCGCCCGGTCGGCGTGGTCGCGGCCATCACGCCATCTACCAACCCGGCCGCGACTCCGGCCAACAAGATCATCAACGCACTGAAGGGGCGCAACGCAGTGATCGTTGCGCCGTCACCCAAGGGTTGGACGACCTGCGCGCGGTTGATCGAGTTCATCCATCGGCAATTCGATCGCATTGGCGCACCGCGCGATCTGGTGCAGATGCTGCCATCCCCGGTCACCAAGGACTCGACGTTCGAGCTGATACGACAGTGCGATCTGGTGGTTGCCACGGGTTCACAAGCTAATGTGCGGGCCGCCTATGCCAGCGGCACGCCGGCCTTTGGCGTGGGAGCAGGCAATGTCGCCGCCATCGTCGACGAGACGGCAGACCTCGCTGCCGCAGCCGAGAAGATCGTGCGCTCGAAGATCTTCGATAACGCGACCAGTTGCTCGTCGGAGAACAGCGTCGTGCTGCTGGATGCCGTCTATGACGCGGCGCTCGAGGCGTTGAAGTCGCAAGGCGCAGTATTGCTGCCGGCCGATGCAAAAGCCCGCTTGCAACGAACGATGTGGCCCGATGGCAAGCTGTCATCGCACGTCATTGGCCAGTCGGCCGCGACGGTGGCGGACAGCGCAGGCCTCACGAAAGTTGCTGCGGGAAAGCCGCGCGTGCTGATGGTCGAAGAGGACGGTG
>CAZKNV010000190.1:0-4489 GCA_964554145.1 uncultured Burkholderiaceae bacterium | reverse complement strand
CGAGCAGTCGCCAGTGCATTGGCCGAAAAGTCGACGCCGGTGACAACGGCGCCACGCCGTGCCCACGACAATGTATCCAAGCCCATGTGGCACTGCAGATGCATCAGTGTGGCCGCGCACGTCCGGCAGCAGCGCGGTTTCGATCGGCGTCAGCGTGTCGCGTCCCCGTTTGAAACCTTCGAGGTCGTAGAAGTCCGAGCGCGCATGCAGCGGCGCCCATGTGTCCCACGTGCGCCGATTGGTGGCAATCGCCTCGGCTGGCGTCACCGCTGCTGCAGTCTTGCAGTCGCGCGAATCGCCGACAGTGTTGCGTTCGGGGTGATGATTTCCGGATCCATCACGAGCTCGATCAGCGCGGGAAGTCGCTTTTCCCGAATGAATGACAACGCCTGCGACAGTGCAATCGCAAACTGATCGGTGGTCGCTGCCGTTGCGCCGAACGCGCCGTACGCCTGTGCCAGTTTTGAGAAATCCGGATTGACGAGTGCAGTGCCGTGCTCACGGCCCGGGAACTCGCGCTCCTGATGCATGCGGATCGTGCCGTACATCTGGTTGTTGAAGACGAGCACCAACACGCCGGCGCTGTACTGCACGGCGGTTGCCAGCTCCTGCCCCGTCATCAGAAAGTCACCGTCGCCGGTAAAGGCGACGACGCAGCGCTCGGGCGCGCTGATTTTTGCCGCGATCGCGGCCGGAACGCCGTAGCCCATCGCGCCGGCCGTTGGCGCGAGCTGGGTGCGCAGCCCCGAATAACGCCAGAAACGATGCGCCCACGTGGCAAAGTTGCCGGCGCCGTTGGCCACGATGGCATCTTCGGGAATCGCGCGCGCGAGAATCTGCATCACTTCCCATAGATCGAGCGCCGGATCGCCATGCGCATACACCGCGGGCCGTTGCTGCCATGCTTCGCAATCGGCGCGCGCCTGTGTCACCGACTCGCGCCACGGCGGCTCTTCGATCGGCACCATCATCGACAACCGCGATGCGAACTGCGGCAGGCCCGAGTTGATCATCAACTGCGCCTGAAAAACGCGCCCGAGCTCTTCGGCCCCGGGATGCACATGCACCAGCGTTTGCGCCGGCACCGGCGCTTCGAGCAAGGTGTAGCCCGAGGTCGTCATCTCGCCCAGGCGCGGCCCGATCGCCAGCAGGAGGTCCGCGTCCTTGATCCGCTGTGCGAGCTTCGGATTGACGCCGACTCCGACATCGCCGATGTAATTCGGATGGCGGTTGTCGAGCAGATCCTGATAGCGAAACGCGCACGCGACCGGCAGATAGTTGGCTTCCGCAAAGCGCTTGACGTTGTCGCACGCGGCCGGCGTCCAACCGAACCCGCCAAGAATCGCGATCGGCCGTTGCGCACGGCCGAGCAAACGCCGCAACGCGGCGATCTGTGTATCGCTCGGCGCACCATGCACCGGCTGATGGCATAACGCATTGCCGACATCGGCCTTCATCGACTGCATGTCTTCGGGCAGCGCCAGCACGACCGGCCCGGCGCGGCCGCTGGTGGCCACCTGGAATGCGCGCGCCACGTACTCGGGCACACGATCCGCGCGGTCGATCTGCGCGACCCACTTGGTCATCGGGCCGAACATGCGGCGATAGTCGATCTCCTGGAACGCTTCGCGTTCGACGAAATCGTTGCCGACCTGGCCGATGAAAAGAATCAGCGGCGATGAGTCCTGATAAGCAACATGCACACCGATCGCGGCGTTGGTCGCACCCGGCCCGCGCGTGACGAATGCAACACCCGGTTGCCCCGTCAACTTTGCGTAAGCGTCAGCCATGAAGGTCGCACCGGACTCGTGCCGGTTGACGATCAGCTTCACCATCTCGCGCGAGTCGTACAGCGCATCGAGTACCGGCAGAAAGCTTTCGCCCGGCACACAGAAGGCGTGGTTCACGCCCTGGATCAGCAACTGATCGACGAGCAGGCGGGCGCCGGTGCGGGAAGGCATGGCGCGGGAGTGTAAGGTTTCGGTTCAGTAGAGGTATAAAAGCAAGCGAGCGGACCACAAGCAGGAGGCCAAGATGAGCGCACCACCCCCTCGCATCGTCAATCTCGACGAAGTTGCGCAACTGGTCGAGCAACTCGAGCGCGATTTGGCGAAAGCGCGCGCAGGCGGTGCGAGTGTCGATACGCTGCGCGCCGAAGTCGAGCAGCTACGCGCGGCACTTAGCGCAGCCGAGCCGTCGCATAGCGACGTACATGTCGGATTGCACGGCGTGCGAACTCAACTCGATGACTTGGGCGATGATCTAAAGGCTGGCGCGTTTGCAGGCAGCGACTATCTGACGCGAATCGGGCGGTTGCTGGGGCTTGGATAAGAATCGTTCAGTGAACTACATCAATCTCGGCAACAGCGGCCTTAAAGTTTCCCGCATCGCGCTCGGCATGATGACCTTCGGCACGCCCGAGTGGAGACGGTGGGTCATCGGCGAAGATGCTGCGCGGCCGATCGTGCAACGCGCAGTGGAGCTTGGTGTCAATCTGTTCGACACTGCGGATATGTATTCGGCCGGCATGTCGGAGCAGATCACCGGCCGCTTGTTGCGCGAATATGCCACGCGCGACGAGATCGTGATTGCGACCAAGCTGTACTTTCCAGTCGATCTTGCGTTCAAAGGCGGCCAGGCGACAGCGCCAAAGCCCACCGCCCGGCCGAACATGAGCGGACTGTCGCGCAAGCGTATTTTCGCGGCGGTCGATGCGAGCTTGCAGCGCCTGGGCGTCGACACGATCGATCTGTATCAACTTCATCGCTTCGACTCCGCCACGCCGGTCGAGGAAACGATGGAGGCGCTGCACGACGTGGTGCGCACGGGCAAGGTGCGCTATCTGGGCGCTTCCAGCATGTGGGCATGGCAGTTCGCCAAGATGCAGCACGCCGCCGAGAAAAATGGCTGGACTCGCTTCGTGTCGATGCAGAATCATTACAACCTCGCGTATCGCGAGGAAGAGCGCGAAGTGATTCCGCTATGCCGCGACCAAGGCGTCGGACTGTTGCCATGGAGTCCGCTGGCGCGCGGCTTTCTTGCCGGTAATCGTGCGCGCGATGCAAATGAAGAGAAGGCGGCCGGCGCAACGTCACGTGCGCAGACCGATGACATTGCGCAGAAGTACTACTACCAGGACGCCGATCACGCAGTCGCTGCGGCACTCGGCGCATTGGCGCAACAAAAAGGCGTTTCCAATGCGACGCTGGCCTACGCGTGGTTGCTGCATCAACCCGGCGTCAGCGCGCCGATCGTCGGTGCAAGCAAGCCATGGCAGATCGAACAGGCGGTGGCCGCGCTCGACGTTTCATTGAACGCGGAAGAACTTGCTTCACTTGCGGCGGCCTATCGGCCGCATCCGGTGCTGGGGCATCAATAAGCAAACGGCCACAAAAGTGGCCGTTTTCCGGTGCTGGAAGCAGGTGCGGGAAGCAATGCTTAGCAGCCGCCCTTTTTGACCTTCTTCTTGCCTTCCTTTTTCGTATCGATCTTCTTCGCCTCGTCCTTCGCCGTATCAGCTTTTTTCACTTCCTTTTTGGTCGGCTCTGGCGTCTTGTCCTGAGCGAGGATCGGGCCGTGCGCCAATGCGAACGCGCCAAAGGTAAGGGCAGCCAGCAGTTTCTTCATTGGAGTTTGTCGCAGCAGTGATCGAATGGCGTCAGTCTAGTGATCGGCACTGCCGCCATCGTTACCAATGCTTATGAGCTAAGCATCGATTGTGGTGTGGTGTGGTGTGGTGCCCAGGGCGGGAGGCTGCTCGGCGGGGATCAGGACAGCGCTCCCTCCCTGGGTCCACACTCAGACTTTCGGCCGATGCGCCGTCGAACTTGAGCCGCCCGGCGCTTTTCATCGGATCGGCTCAAGCCTCTGAATTGGCCGGCGAGCGGGCGTTTTCTCGGCAGGCTCCGACTGCGAAATCTCCCGCAAACTTGGGAGTCATCATCCAAGTCGCGACCTTTCGCGCCTGAGCCATGAACATGACCGAACCTGTTGCAGCGCCCGTTGCCGAATCGTCGCCGATTACGGTACCGACACTGGTCGAACCCCTGACGGTTCCATCGTCAGCGGTGCAATCCGTGCCGGCGTCTACCGGAACGCGTCGTCCAGCGGTCCGCGATCTGGCCAGTTGGCGCGTGTTGAAAATGTGGGCCAACGGCGATTCGCTGGCCGATGCCGTCACCGTCAAGCTGATCGGCGTGCACGAAGGCCACTCGATCGTCGTCACCGCGCCTGAAGACTCGACCGCGCTGCCTATGAAGGACGGTGCGATGTATCGATTCCGCAGTTTTTCCGGCGAATCGATCTACGAATTTACGGCGCCGCTGCTCAAGATATGCAGCGAGCCGTTCGAGTATCTGCATATCGGCTGGCCGCAGCAACGGCACGTCGAAAGACGGGAGTTGCGCGCTGCGCCCCGCGTCAAGACAGAGTTGCCATGCATGATTTATCCAGGTGGGCAAGCGACCGGACGCTTTGTTAAAGGAACGAT
>CAZKNV010000189.1:0-4493 GCA_964554145.1 uncultured Burkholderiaceae bacterium | reverse complement strand
GCGTCCGATCTGCCGGAAGATCCGTGGGTCGGGACCGCGCTCGCGCGATATTTTCCGTCGGCGCTGAAACAGAAGTTCGGCAGCTATATCGAGCGCCATCCGCTAAGGCGCGAGATCGTCTCCACCCATGTGCTGAACAGCATGGTCAATCGGGTCGGCGCCACCTTCGTGCATCGGCTGATGGAAACGACGGGTGCTACGCCGCCGCAGGTCGTGCGCGCATATTTGCTGACGCGCGAAGTGTTCGGATTGGTGCCGATATGGCAGGCCATCGAAGCGCTCGACACTGTCGTGGCCGACGAAGTGCAGTCACAGATGCTGATCGAGCTCGGGCGCCGCACCGTACGTGCAACGACGTGGTTTCTTCGATCGCGCCGCTTCGTTGGGCCAATACGCGAGCCGATGGCAGAAACGATCGCGCGCTTTGCACCGGCGGCCGCCAGGCTGCTCGAATTCATCGCTGCCGCCCCGCTCAGTGCGCCGTGGCGCGCGCCGATTGCGCAGCATGAGCAGACGCTCGCTGCCAACGGTGTTCCGCCGCCGCTCGCGTTCGCAGTGGCAGCGTCCGACATGTCGTTTGCAGCGCTGGATATCGCCGAAGTTGCGGAGTCGTCCAATCAGCCTCTGGCTGTTGTGGCCGATGCCTACTTAGCGGTCGGTAGCTTGCTCGGGCTTGCGCGCTTGCGCGCGCAATTATCGGCGCTGCCGTCCGACGGTTACTGGCAAGGCATGGCCAAGAATTCGCTGGGTGATGACCTGGCCGCATTACAGCGCGAGCTGACCGCCGATGCATTGCAGGCGGGCGGACAGAGCGCGTGGGAGATGGCGCAGCGTCCCGCGATCGAGCGCGCACAGCGCATGCTCACCGAACTGGCCGACACCAAGTCGGCTGACCTGGCGATGTTGTCGGTCGCGCTGCGAGAATTGCGGCACCTTGCCTGAAATCATGTCGTGGCCCGACCGGCTGACACCGACCGCGGTAGGGCTCGTGTCGAGAGCGTGGGTCGTCGATGAAGTCGCATCGCGCGGTGTGGATCGACAACGGCAAGCGGCGCTCATCGACGAATTGGTCGGCTACGAGCCGCCGCGCCGGCACGGCTTGCGCAATAACTTCATTTTCTGGTTTGGCGCGCTCGGGGCCGCGCTGCTGGCACGCGCAATCGGCCTGCCGGGATGGAGCGGCTTCGTCGCCGCGCTGCTGATTTTTGTCTGGATTGCGCGCGAGCTCGCGGTGCGTGCGCTGCGCTGGCGGCTCGATCAGTTGCTTGCAGAATCGCGTCATTAAGTCGCACCGCAAGTCTTGTAATGCGCGCCGCTGTTGAACGATCATCGACTGCACGTATTGACCTTCTCGCGCTGTGCGCTTTGATAGCGCCGTGGCTCGCTGCGTGGCTGCTGCCGGCCTTTGCGCAGCCGCAATCGTTTCACGATTACGCCGACCAGTGGATTTGGCTGGGGCTGCCGCACGCGGCCGATGTGCTGTCGAACCTGCCGTTTCTGGTCGTCGGCGCACTCGGATTGCACTACACATTGCATGGTTGGCGAAACAAGACCGGCGACGCGTTTGGGGCTCAGCGAAACGCGTGGCCGTATGCGTTGCTGTTCCTCGGTGTCTTGCTGACGGCGTTCGGCTCCGCTTGGTATCACGCGCAGCCGAACGATATGACCCTGGTGTGGGATCGCTTGCCGATGGCGCTTGGCTTCGCAGGATTGATCGCCGGCACTCTAGTAGATCGCGCGCCGCTGCGCACGCTGTGGTGGCTGCCCGCGTTCGCGGCCGTTGGCGCCGGCACGGTTATCCATTGGCACGTTACCGCGAACCTCGTTCCCTACCTGGTGATGCAGGCAGGCTTCATCGCCGCTGCGCTGATCGCGACAGCTTGCATCCCCTCCCGCTTTACGCATGCGAACCGCATTTACGCGGCCGCCAGTCTGTATGTGCTTGCACTGGTGTTCGAGCGGCTCGACCATCCGGTGCACGTCTTGCTTGGCGGGTGGATTAGCGGACACACGCTGAAGCATCTGGTTGCATGTGCGGCGATCCTGGTTGTCTACTTCATGTTGCGCAACCGGGGTCAGCGCCGCCCCGAACCAAACCGAAGTCAGGGTGCCTAAAGTGGCCGGCTTTGCTCATATTGAACGCACGATGGAGATAGTGATGAACTTCAGAGCAGTTTGCGTGACGTTGTTTATCGGTGCGGCAGCGCCGGCATTTGCGCAGCATGCGAGCCCGTACGCCGGCCAGGAACGCAGCGAGATCAAATCTCTGTCGCCGCAGGAAGTAACGTCGTTACTCGCCGGACACGGCATGGGGTATGCGCGAGCGGCCGAGTTAAACGGCTATCCCGGGCCGATGCACGTGATCGAATTGGCTGACCGACTTGCATTGACGCCTCAACAGCGGAAGGCCAGTGAACGTCTGATGGCTGAACATCGCGCCAACGCGCGCGACCTCGGCGCGCAGGTCATCGCAGCAGAGCGGGCCCTCGATCAGTTGTTCGCTGAACGCAGCGCGAACGCTCAGACAGTCAGCGCCGCTGCCGAGCGTGCCGGGCAACTGCAGGCACAGCTGCGCGCGAAACATCTAAATACCCACCTTGCGCAGACCCAATTGCTGAACGCCGAGCAGATTCGCAGGTATAACGAGTTGCGCGGTTATGCAGCTTCGACGAACTTGCATCCGCGCCCACACAGGAATTGAAAGAGATCGAAGGAGCGAGGTGTTCCTATGAATAAAGGCAGACGACAACTGTTGTCGGCAACGTTGCTGGCAGCCGTTACACCGTTCGCGCATGCGGCCCTTGACAAGCCGGTGATCGAGGTCTGGAAATCGCCTTCGTGCGGATGTTGCAAGGACTGGGTCGCACATCTCGAGAAGGACGGCTTCTCAGTCAAGGTCAACGACAGCGGCAACAATGTTGCGCGAGCGCGGCTCGGCATGCCGACGAAGTACGGTTCGTGCCACACCGGCCTTGTGAGTGGCTATGCAGTCGAAGGTCACGTGCCGGCGCGCGAAATTCATCGGCTGTTAAAGGAAAAACCTCAGGCGGTCGGATTGTCGGGTGCCGGGTATGCCAATCGGCTCGCCTGGTATGGACGGGCCTGAGTACGGCCCCCGCAAGGATCCCTATGACGTGCTGCTGATTCAGCCCGACGGCAGCGCGCGCGTTTTTCAGTCTTACCGTTGAAAGGAATCAGATGCAGAGGATTTTCGCTTCCGTTGCCGTGGCGGCGCTGTTGTTTTCATCGCTGTCGTTCGCGCAAACCAAGGGCGGCGCCGCACCCGTGTCCCAGGCGGCCAGCGGCATGGTCGACGGCGAGGTGCGTAAGGTCGACAAGAATGCACGCAGGATTACGCTGAAGCACGGCGAAATCAAGCAGCTTGATATGGCGCCGATGACGATGATGTTTCCGGTCAAGGATCCGGCCATGCTGGACAAGGTCAAGACCGGCGATAAGGTGAAGTTCAAGCTGCAAACCGTCGGCGGTGCGCTGACCGTTACCGAAATTCAAGCAGTAAAGTGAAACGGTTGCACTCGACGGCGCAGTCGTTACATGCCTCGATACACGATTGCTTTGTTCGCCCCTGCCCCCTGTTCTCTGTGCCACTGACGAGGCGCGATCACGCAGCAGCGGCGCCGTTACAAAGAGACATGTTCCGCCTGCGTCATGTCGATCGGCGCACTTCAGCGCGTCCGTTCCGCAAACGCTCGCTTCGGCCGCTCGATGCGTAAAGCGATCGTCGCCATTACGTGCGCAGGCTTGGCGGGTTTTGCGACGGCCGAAGTGATCGAAATGAAACTTGCGCCAGACTCCGCCGTTGAGAAACGGTTGACGGTGGTGGCGGGAAAGTTCTCGGAGTTATGCACGACGTTGCAGCGCGGCCGCGCCGTTGCATGGCAATTCCGGGCCGATGCGCCCACCGACTTCAACATTCACTATCACATCGACAAGCGCGTCGAGTATCCGAAGCAGCTGACGCAAGTTAGAGACGCCGGCGGGCGTCTGCTGGTCGAGGTCGATCAAGCGTATTGCTGGATGTGGACCAATCGCTCGGATGCGCCGATTGCGATCGATGTCACGCTAAGAGAAGCGAGCCGCTAGGCCTCGCGATTCGCAAACGGCACAGAGACCGGACGGCGTGTCTATTCCGTTTTGACGCTGCCGTGCCCGTGCCGGTGATGTGCGTCCGGGAAGTGCGGATGCCGATGCGTCATCGGCTCGTGGCGGTGCCGGTGGCTGTGTTGGGCGCCAGGCGGCTCAGCGTGAGTGTGCTGGTGGTGTTCGTCGTGCGTGTGTTCGTGCTCGTGCTCAAGCGCTTCGTGAAAGTGTTCGTGCTCGTGTCGTTCGGTCAAATGCAGCCACACCCCCAGCGCCATTAACGCACCGGCGATCATCAACTGCAGCGTCGCGGTCTCGCCGAGAGCCATTATCGCCAGCAGAGCACCGAAGAACGGCGCAACCCCGAAGTAGGCGCCGGTGCGTGCGGTACC
>CAZKNV010000188.1:0-4495 GCA_964554145.1 uncultured Burkholderiaceae bacterium | reverse complement strand
CGAGTTTCCTGATGCTCGGCGACTATTTTCCGCTACCGGAAAGAGTGCAACACGGGCTGCGCTACGCACCCGTGTGCGCGTTGATCGCGCTTGTCACGCCAGAACTGTTCTTGACGCAAGGGACATTTGATCTGTCGATTGCCAATCCGAAGCTGGTTGCGGGGCTCGCCGCGGCCGTCATCACGCTGACCACGCGCAGCATGATCGCGGCGATGGCGATCGGCATGTTGATTTTTACAGCGCTGAGATTATTGCCTCCGGCTACGCTGTAAGAACCGAATTCCATAGTCGCTTAACTCCGGCCGCTTCGCGTTCGACTTCCTCACGCGCCACGCGTGCGCGTTGCGCCCCGTTGAGCCGCAGACGATGCTGAATGCTGCGGAACGTGCGGTAGGCGTCCGCAACGTCACGCGCCAGCGACTCGTCGATCAGCTGTAATTGCCCCGCCATTTGTAGCAACGCGATATTGCCGGCGTTGCGCACCAACTCCGAATGCTCGTGTGCATGAGCAAGCACCAGAAACTGCACGATGAATTCAACATCGACCATGCCGCCGCGGTCGTGCTTGACGTCGAACAATGCCGTCGGATTCGGATGGCCTTCGAGCATGCGGGCGCGCATGGCCAGCACATCGGCGCGCAGCTTGTCGCCGTCTCTCGGCAGCATCAGCACGTGGCACCGTTCGGCTTCGAATCGCTCGCCGATCGCGGCGTCGCCGGCCGAAAATCGCGCGCGCGTCAGCGCCTGGTGTTCCCACGGCCACGCTCCACGCCCACCGCCTTCGTTGCGCTGATAGCGCGAGAATGCATCGAACGGCGACACCATCAGGCCCGCGTTGCCATCCGGCCGCAGACGCAGATCAACCTCGAACAATTTGCCTGACGACGTCTGCGTGCCAAGCCAGGTGACCAATCGGCGCGCCAGCATCGAATACGTTTCCGGCGCGGCCGCATCGTCATCGTCGTACAAAAAGATCAGGTCGAGATCCGATTCATAGCCGAGTTCCTTGCCGCCGAGCTTGCCGTAGCTGATCACAGAAAAGCGCGGCGTACTGCGATGCTTTCGCGGCAACGCCGGCCACACAGCTTCGAGCGTAAGTGCAAGCGTCGAATCAGCCAGCGCGGACAAGTGATCGGCGAGCCGCTCTACTGTCAACCGGCCGTCGAGATCGGCGACCAGCAGCCGAAAGACCTGCGCGTGATGCGCATCGCGCAACAGATTCATCTGCTGCTCCTGATCGTCGTGCGCTTCGGCCAGTTGCTGTCGGACCGCCGATGACCACGCCGGCCAATCGGGTTCATGTTCGAGCAATCGCTCGTCAAGCAATTCATCGAGCAGGATCGGATGACGCACCAGATAATCCGTCGCCCAACGGCTCGCTGCCAGCATTCGCATCACCCGCTCGAATGCCCGCGGAAACTGGTTGAGCAGCGCGACGTAGGTGTTGCGCCCGGCGATGACATCGGCAAGCTGTGCGAACCGCGCGAAGTGCTCATCGGGCCCGATGTCATGCGCAGCTCCGGTCGCGTGCGGGTGGTCGACCGTGGCTTGCAACGCACGTCGCAGCAAGCGCTGCAGACCGGCGCGCGCGGACTCGGTTGCCGCCTGCACCCGACGTGACT
Organism: uncultured Burkholderiaceae bacterium; assembly: GCA_964554145.1. Taxonomy (GTDB): domain Bacteria; phylum Pseudomonadota; class Gammaproteobacteria; order Burkholderiales; family Burkholderiaceae_F; genus JACCZX01. The sequence continues at coordinate 2,873 of CAZKNV010000188.1, read as the reverse complement.
CGAGCACCGAGCGCAACCGCTGTGCGATCACGGCCGGATCGGCGAAGCCGCGTGCGCGTAAATCGTCAACCAGCGCATCATCGTCGGCGCCGCCCTGAACGCTGCTCAATGCCAATGGGACTTCTGCGTCGTGAGCGTCCGGCTCGGCAAAGACAGAATCGAACGTTTCGGAAACCAGCTTCTGTACCGCTCGATACTCGGCCAGCATCGCCGCCGGACTGCTGGCTCCGATCAGCTTCGCGATGCGCTCCAGCGCCGCTACATCGGTCGGAACGACGTGCGTCTGCGCGTCGTCCACATACTGCAGCGCGTGTTCGAGATTGCGCAGGAACACATACGCGGTGGCCAGTTGGTCGCACGTCGCCGGCGGCAACACACCGAGCTCCGCCAGTGTCGCCAGCGTCTGCAACGTCGATTTCGACCGCAGCCGTGGCTCGCGGCCGCCGCGAATAACCTGAAACGTCTGCGCCACGAATTCGAGTTCGCGTATTCCGCCGCGGCCGAGTTTGACGTCATCGGCACGATCCGCGCGGCCGCTATGGCCGACGCTGCGGCGGCTCGCCTCTGCGCGAATCAATTTGTGCAGCTCGCGCAAGGCGGCGATCGCGCCGAAATCCAGATACTTGCGAAATATGAACGGCCGCACGATCTCGTCCAGTGCGGCACATTGCGCTTCAAATTGCGCGGCCGATGCGAATACCGGCGACGACACCACCCGGCCTTTAAGCCAGGCGAAGCGCTCCCACTCGCGGCCTTGCGCCATCAGGTATTCCTCGAGCATCGCACTCGAAACGGCAAGTGGTCCGGAAGCGCCGTTGGGCCTGAGTCGCATATCGACGCGGAACACGAAGCCTTCAGCCGTCAGATCGTTCAGCAGCGCGATCACGCGCCGGCCAAGCCGCGCAAAAAATTCGTGATTGCTGATGCTGCGCATCGACTGCGTTGCGCCATCTTCGCCGTACACGAATATCAGGTCGATATCCGACGACACGTTCAGCTCACCGCCGCCCAGTTTGCCCATGGCGACGACCACCAGATCCTGCGGCGTGCCATCGCCGCCGATAGGAATTCCATGCAGCGCAGCGAGCTCGCGCGCGTGCGCGACAACCGCAGCCTTTATCGAAAGCTCGGCAAATGCGGTCATCGTACCGACGACTTCCGCCAGGTCGGCGCGGCCCGTCGCATCGCGAGCGATCAGCGACAGCAGCACTCGTCGTCGCAAGCGGCGCAGCACGATCGCCAGTCGCTGCATCTCGTCGCCGGTCGCATCGGCCTGCAGCGCGTCAAACTCTTCGCGCAACCGCGCCGAAGTCCAATGCGCGTCGGCCCAGCGAGCGAGCGAGGCACTCTGCAGTTCAGAGGTGGCTTGTGCCCCGCGCTGAATCTCGCGCTGCACGTAATGAGACAGCGCCGGCAAATCAGCCAGCGTTAGGCGCGGCCCGCGCCAGTTATGCGGGCCAATAAACGGGGAATCTTTCACTCGTAAATGGGGTCGTAGGTTAGGGTCGCTGTGATAAGGTGCCCACGACCCATTCGCTCCTATTGATTCTTCATTCTACGTAGCGATGCGCGCCCCGCTCGCTCGCCATGCCAACGCAAACAACGCCATCGGACAACCCGGAACGCGCTGCGCCAGCCGGCGCAACGCGCGCCGGTCTGCGTTCGCGGCGCGCGTTGCAGATCGCATGGGTTTCGCTCGCGTGGTCGCTGGTCGCGCTGTTCTTCTTGTTCGGCACGCTGCTGCTGGCCGTACGGTATGCAGTCATGCCGCGCGCCGACGAACTGCGCCCGCGCATCGAGCAGATCGCCTCGCGTGCGCTGAAAGCGTCGGTGACAATCGGCCGTATCGATGCATCATGGCGCGGCTTCAATCCTCATCTCGCGCTGCATGACGTCCGCATCGCGAGCCGCGAGGGGCAGCGCGGACTGTCGCTGCCGAGAGTCGAAGGCACGGTTTCGTGGCTTAGCGCATTGGCGTTCGAGCCGCGCTTTTCGCTGCTGCGTATCGAGTCGCCGGAGCTGGACATCGCGCGCCTGGCCGACGATCGATTTGCAATCGCCGGTTTCATTCTCGATTCGAACGAATTGGGCGAAGACTCAGGCGTGGCCGACTGGCTTCTCGCGCAAGGCGAAGTGGTCGTTCGGGATGCCCTTCTTCACTACCACGATCAGCGACCGTCGGCCGTGCCAACCGGTTTTAAGCTCGCGCAGGTCAACCTGCAACTGGAGAACCTGTTGGGTTCGCACTTGCTCGGCATGCAAGCCGTTCCAACGGCAGCCATTGCGGGCCCGATTGATCTGCGTGCTCGCTTCCGTCATTCGCCGTTCGCCAGGCCGTCGGATGTCGCGCGCTGGAGCGGCGAAGTGTTCAGCGAAGTCGACTATGCCGACCTCGCCGCACTCGCGCGCATCTTCGATGCGCCGATCAAGGTGGAACGAGCCCAGGGCGCGGTGCGCGGCTGGGCTACCTTCGACCAGGCTCGCCTGACCCGCGTCGTCGCAGACGTCGCGTTGACGAATGTCAACGTCACCCTGGCCGACGACCTTCAGCCGCTTATGCTTGCTTCGCTGCAGGGCCGGGTTTCTCAACGCCGCTGGGGCGCAGACGATGGCCAGGGCGGACAGGAGTTCGAGGCCAAACGGTTGATGCTGGTCGCCGTCAGCAAGCAAACCATGGCGCCGCTCGACATCAAGCTGCGCACCACGCGCGCCAAGGGCAACACTCCTGCACGAACCGAGATTCAGACCAATCACATCGACTTGCAAGACCTCGCATGGTTTGCAACGCACATTCCGCTTGCGCGCGAGCTGCGAGAAGCAGTTGCCAAACATGCGATCGACGGCACGCTGAACGACGTGTCCGCCAGTTGGCA
>CAZKNV010000187.1:0-4496 GCA_964554145.1 uncultured Burkholderiaceae bacterium | reverse complement strand
TTCAGAGATCAACCATGGGCCACGCCGAACTGAAAATCCAAGACCAGCCTTCGACCAAGCGTTTGTCGCTCGACGAATACTGGATGCCGTTCACCCCGAACCGCGATTTCAAGAGCGACCCAAAGATGGTCGTGCGCGGCGAGGGAATGTATTACTGGAACGACCGCGGCGGGAAGATTATCGACGCATCGTCGGGTCTGTTCTGTTGCGCTGCCGGCCATGGCCGCAAGGAAATCGCGGATGCCGTCAGTGCCCAATTGCGCGAGCTCGATTTCGTTGCGCCGTTCACGCGTGGACACCCACGGCAGTTCGAGCTCGCGACGCGCGTTGCCGAGCTGACACCGGGTGATCTGAATCGAATCTTCTTCACGAACTCCGGTTCCGAAGCGGTCGACACCGCGATGAAAGTCGCGCTTGCCTATCACCAGGCGCGTGGGCAGAGCAGCCGCAACGTGTTCATCTCGCGCGAGCGCGCGTACCACGGCGTTAATTTCGGCGGTGTCGCACTGTCGGGGCTCGTTAACAATCGGCGCAAGTTCGGACCTGGGTTACCGGGTATTGCCCACATGCGTCACACGCACGTGCCTGAGAATTTTTTCACGCCGGGAGAAGGCGCGCACGGCGTTGAGCTGGCTGAAGATCTCACGCGCTTCGTCAATCTTTATGGGGCCGAAAATATTGCGGCGTGTTTTGTCGAGCCGATCGGGGGCTCCGCCGGCTGCCTGGTGCCGCCGAAGGGTTACCTGAAGCGCTTGCGCGAGATCTGCGACGCGCACGGCATCCTGCTCGTGTTCGACGAAGTCATCACCGGCTTCGGCCGCACGGGTCAGGCATTCGCGGCGCAAAGTTTTGGCGTCACGCCGGACTTGATGACGATGGCGAAGGGGATTACCAACGGCGCCGTGCCGATGGGCGCCGTCGCGATCAGCGAGCGCATTCACGACGCGATCATGGACGCCGCCCCCGAGGGTGCCATTGAATTCTTCCACGGGTACACGTATTCGGGACACCCGGCACCGTGCGCGGCGGGCATCGCCACGCTCGACATTTACAAGAATGACGGGCTGTTCGAGCGCGGGCGCGCGCTATCGCCGTACTTTCTTGAAGCGATGTTCTCGCTGAAGGATTTGCCGGTCGTCGCGGACATTCGCGGTTACGGCATGCTAGCCGCGATCGATGTGCATCCGCAGGGCGGCGCGGGTAAACGCGGCCATGTTCTGCAGAAGAAACTGTTCGACAATGGATTGCACTTGAAGGCCACCGGCGACTGCGAAATCATCGCGCCGCCGCTGATTGCGGAGAAATCGCATATCGACACGATTACAGACATTTTGCGCAAGACGTTGAACGAAATTTAGGGGAGGTTCGCATGAGAAAGTGGTTCACGACATTGGGTATCGGGCTTGCGGGCGTCATCGCGCTGAGTGCGCCGGTGCTGGCTCAGCAAAAGGAAGTCACGATTGCGTATCAGGACATGGTCGTCCCGTACCGCATTGCGCAGGAAACCAAGGAGCTCGAAAAGGCTACCGGCTACAAGATCAACTGGAGGCAGTTCGGCGGCGGCGGCGAAGTGATCAAGGCGATGGCCTCAGGCGCTGTCCAGATCGGCGAAATCGGGTCGGCGGGAATCGCGGCGGCGGTGTCGCGCGGAGAGCCGCTCGAGCTGTTCTGGATTCTCGATGATATCGGCGGCGCGGAAGCATTGGTCGTGAAGAACGACTCGGGCATTAAGTCGATCGCCGATTTGAAAGGCAAGAAAATCGCAGTGCCATTTAACTCGACAACACATTTCCATACGATGGTCGCGCTCGAGCAAGCGAAGGTAAACCCGGCCGACGTGCAGATTCTGAACATGCGGCCGCCCGAAGTGCGTGCGGCGTGGCAGCGCGGCGATATTCAGGCGACGTTCATGTGGAATCCGGTTCTGGCAGAAACAAAAAAAGACGGCAAGGTCATCCTCACGTCGGGCCAGATTTCCGAGCAGACAGGCAAGGCCACGTTTGACGGGTATGTGGTCAACAAGGACTGGGCGCGTGCCAACCGCGACTTCATGGTCAAGTTCGTCAAGATTCTTGCGGCGGCCGACGATAACTATCGCAAGAACAAGGCGAAGTGGAACGCAGGTTCGGCCGAGGTCAAGGCGGTGGCCAAATGGTCGGGCGCCAAACCGGAGGACGTGCCGTCCAGCATTGCCCTTTACCAGTTTCCGACGGCGAAGGAACAGGCGAGCAAGTGGCTGGGCGGTGGAGCGAACAGCGTTGCCGCCAAAGCGCTTGCCGCGACGGCCGCATTTCAGCTCTCGCAAAAGCAGATTGAAAAGACACTGCCTGACTACTCGGTCGTCGTTAATCCGAGCTACGTGGTCGAAGCGGTCAAATGATGTTATTGCTTCGCGGCGCAACCGCGAAGCAATGACTCGGCGCGTTCGAGCGTCACGAAGTGACGCTCAACTTGCCGGGCCCGAATCACCGCTGCGGGCGCGATCGGCAGAACCATCGGGACGTTGTTTAGTCTCGCGTTAGGCGGCTCCTGTGTCGATCCCGTGAGCAAACTCGAAATCCGCGATCTCAGCGTCAATTACGCCGGCTCTGGTAGCGGCTCGACGTTGGCGCTTTCGCATGTCGACCTGGCGCTCGATCCCGGCGACTTCGTGGTCGCGCTCGGCGCGTCGGGTTGCGGCAAGACGACGCTGCTGTCCTGCATCGCCGGCTTCATGGAGCCCTCTGCCGGCGAGATCGTGCTGGACGGCCATCGCATCATCGGACCCGGGGCCGATCGCGGCGTCGTGTTCCAGAAGCACGCGCTGCTGCCATGGCTCAACGTGATCCAGAACGTCGAGTTCGGCTTGCGGATGCGCGGTATGCCCAAGGCGGAGCGGCGCGAGATTGCTCTCGCAAAGCTGCGCCAAGTGGGATTGGAGCAGTTCGCCCACGTACCGGTGTACGAAATCTCGGGCGGCATGCAACAGCGCGTCGGGCTCGCGCGCGCGCTTGCCAGCGATCCCGAGGTGATGCTGATGGATGAGCCGTTGGGAGCGCTCGATGCGTTGACGCGCGAGCAGATCCAGGAGCTGATCCTGCAGTTGTGGTGGCAAACGCGAAAAATGTTCTTCTTCATCACTCACAGTGTCGAGGAAGCACTGTTTCTTGCTACCGAGCTGGTCGTGATGACGCCGTCGCCCGGACGGATCGCGCACCGCTACAAGCTGGATTTCGGCAAACGGTATATCGAATGCCGAGACGCGCGCGCCGTTAAGGCCGATCCGGCCTTCATCAAGTTGCGCGAAGACGTGCTGCAGATGATCCTCGCAGGCTCATCGACCGAGCGGATCGCCGCGTGATGCCGACCGATGCATTAACGCTCGGCACGGCCGCCGAGCCGGGCGCACCGACCGCGACGCCGCCACCGGTGCGCACCGTCAAGGGGTACAGCGTTCCCGGCGAAGGACCGAGCACATTGATCAGCGTCGTGACGATCGTTGCGCTGTTTGCGCTGTGGTGGATCGCCACTCACCTGGGTTGGATCAGGGATCTGTTTCTGCCGACTCCGGAGCGCGTGATTACGAGTTTCGCTGAGGCGTGGCAAGGCAATATCCAGGGCGGCAAGCCGTTGTTCGAGCATTTGCAGTGGAGCATGACCCGCGTATTCGCGGCGTTCGTGTTCGCGTGCGTCACCGCCATACCGGCGGGTATCGCAATGGGCGTGTCGCGCATCGCACGCGGGATTTTCGATCCGCCGATCGAGTTTTATCGGCCGCTGCCGCCGCTCGCGTACCTGCCGCTGATCGTCATCTGGTTCGGGATCGACGAGACTGCGAAAATCGTTCTGATCTATCTAGCCTGCTTCGCTCCGCTGGCGATGGCCGCGCGCGCCGGCGTGCGCAGCGTGTCGATCGAACAGATAAACGCTGCCTACTCGATGGGGGCATCGCGCTGGCAGGTGATCTGGCACGTCGTGATTCCCGCCGCGATGCCGGAGATCCTGACCGGAATGCGGATTGCCATCGGCTTTGGCTGGACCACGCTGGTGGCTGCCGAGATGGTGGCGGCCACCGAGGGATTGGGCCAGATGGTATTGAATGCGTCGAACTTCCTGCGCACCGACGTTGTGATCATGGGCATTATCGTGATCGGCGTCGTCGCGTACATGTTCGACTTGTTGATGCGCTACGTCGAGCGCTGGGTCGTACCTTGGAAGGGGCGGGTCTAGGCGAGCAAATCAATTGCGCTTATCCGCTCATTCGAATAACGATCTTGCATGCGACGCCTCGCGTTCCGAAAATGAAGCACGGTGCGAAAAATCTTGCTTGATCTAGTCCCGCCGCACGGAGGAGGTGCCCTCAAGCCGCTGATGCCGGCAGGCGAGTCGCTCGCGGCTGCGCGGGCGCGTGCGCGGACGCTCCCTTCGATCCACGTCAGGTCGCGCGAGAAGGGCGACCTGATCATGCTCGGTATCGGCGGCTTCACCCCGCTCGAAGGCTTCATGACGCGCGCCGA
>CAZKNV010000186.1:0-4522 GCA_964554145.1 uncultured Burkholderiaceae bacterium | reverse complement strand
GCGGATCGTTCTTGCCATGCACGACCAGCAGCGGCGCGCGAATCTTTCCGGCATTGGCCAGCGGTGAAATCTGCTCGAGCACCGCTCGCACCGCAGGGTCGCGTTCGTCGCCGTACTCGACCCGCCGCAAATCGCGCCGATAACTTTCGGTGTTGCCAAGGAAACTGACGAAATCAGAAATGCCTACTACATCGATGCCACCACGCAGGCGATCGCTGTAATGCACGAGGCTGGCAAGCACCATGTAGCCGCCATAGCTGCCACCCTGCACCATCACGCGACTCGCATCGAGCCGCGGGTCGGTCGCGATCCAGTCGAGCAGCGTGCCGATATCTTTGACCGAGTCTTCACGCTTGATGCCATTGTCCAGATCGAGAACCGTCTTGCCATAACCGCTCGAGCCGCGCACGTTCGGCTCGAGCAATGCGATGCCGAGCTCGTTGATCAGATAGTTGAACCGGCCATTGAAGCTCACTGTCGCCTGCGCTTCCGGGCCTCCATGAATAGCGATCAACACCGGCCGCGGGCCGGTGAAGCGCGGCGGCGGCAAGGTCAGCACGCCGCTCACAGTGCGGCCATCGAAACTCTTCCAGCGCACGATCTCGGCATCGCGAAAACTTGACGGATCGACGCCCGCGGTGTCCGCAGTGGTCCAGCGTTGCGCACTTCCGCCCGCGGTATCGACACTGATAACGGTCGCCGGGCTTTGCGGCGAATTCAACGTAAACGCGAGTTCGTTGATGCGCTGCTTGTGCCATTTGAGTGCCGAGATTTGTCCGCTCGGCACTTTGGGGCGCGACAACTCGCGGCCACTTGCGGGATCAAACAGGCGCAGTTCATCGCGGCCGTCGACGTTAAACACCACTGCGAGCTGGCGGCCGTCTTCGGACAAGGCGAAGGAATCAACGTCCCATGGCACATCGGTTGCAAAAAATCGCAGAGCGCGCGTATCGAAGCGATACTCGGCCAGCTGGTCGAACTCGCTGCGTTCGGTGGTGGTTAGATAGAGGCGCGATCCGTCCGGGCTGAACTCGAAGCCGGAGTACGACGCTCGCTGTGTTCCCGCCCCTGCCGGCAGCAACCGCTCACGCCTTCCGCTGGCCACATCGATGCGCCAGACCTCGGATTCGGTTGCACTGACAAAGCGCAAGCCGACCAGCCACTTGTCATCCGGCGAAAACTTGAAAGCAAACCATCCGGTGCCTGGCAATTCGGTCAGGATGCGGCGATCCTGCGGTTTCAGCGGATCGACCAATGCCAGTGTTACGCCGATCTGGTCACGCCGGCCACCCTGTGCGGTGCGATCGAGCGGCACAGAACCCATCAGCAATTGCGTGCCGGCTTCGTTCCATACTGCGCCGCTGCGCGCATCAGGATCGGACAGCAATGTGCTTGCTCGTGAGCCCAGGTCGAGCCGATAGACGCGCGCCGCTTCGTTACCACCCGTATCGCGTGAATAAATAACGAAGCGCCCGCCGCGCGGGTCGAACGAACCGCCGGTGATCGGTTCCGGAAAATCGGTCAGTCGCTCCGGCACGCCACCGGGCTTCGCCAACAGGAACAGTTGCGCCACATTCGAGCCGGCAGCCCGGTGACTGATCAGCATCTCGCGCCGCACAGGATGCCAGTCTGCAAAGCCATGGCCGCGAAAATCGCTGTAGCCGCCGACCCGCGCCGCCAGTGACTGCGGTATCGGCGGTATGCCTTCGATATGCAGATTCGGATTCGGCGCGATCACTTCGGATTGCGCGCCTGCTGCGCTCACAACGAACGCAAGAACAACACCAGCCAGTTGCTTCATCGCAGGAAAAATGTGCGGAGAGGGCGGCACGATACCGGATGCTGTCACGCCGACCGTCGAGCCACTGCACCCACCTTGCGCTTCGGCACTACGGCGAATCGCGCCACTCGGCGTTATAGACCTTCCAGCGGCCTTGCTCGCGGCGCCAGACCGAATCGAAATCCCACGTTTGACCACGCTCGGGCAGCAAACCCGCACCACCGGTGGCGAACACGCGAACCTTTGCATGTGCACGATCGCCGTCGATTCGCACTTCCGTCACGACTGCGTTAAGCGTGATCTTCTCGTTGCGCAGATATACGCCGGCGAGCAGACGTCTCGCGTCCTGCTTGCCGAACGCGCCCGACTCGCGCGCGAAGTCATCGCTGACGGAATCCAGAAACTCGGCCGGCTCGCGCTGCTCGATCGCCTGCGCCATTGCGGTCACTGTTGAGCGAAGCTCGCGTTCGGGATCGGAGCGGCTGCAGCTGATCGCTGTCGTTGCCAGCACGACCGCCGCAACTCGTGCGGCTACAGCGAACGAGCGAGCGGCCTTCATCGTTGATAACCGCTCTCACGCTGGCTGCGCACGGCCAGAATGAATGCCGTATCGATCTCGCTCAGGTAGCGATACAGCGCGACAAAGCCAGCCGTGCCGCTGCCGATAATCAGTTCCCGTTGCCCGCCCTGCGCTGGCCGGCCGATCAATGGACTGGTTTCAAGGATATCGAGCGCAGAGATGATCGACTCAATCCGACCGACGGCCGCTTCGGGCGTGTACTGAAAAGCATGATCGAAGATTCGATCGAAGTCGTCCCGAATGCGCTCGGACAGAACTATGCGCGCCATGCGCGCGCGCGTGGCGCCTTGACTTTTCCACTCTTGCCGGCAGCAGCGCGTTGACGAAGGTATTCGCGCATCTCGTGCCAGTCGAAGGTACGTCCGGATGCCATCGCTTCGTCATATCGAGATTGTGCTTCGCTTGCAAACGCTTGCCGCGCTTCCTCATCGCGCACCCGGTCCTCGATCGCCTGCAGCATGAACGCATGCGCAGTCTGGCCGGTTTGCTCGGCAAGTTCGGAAATGCGCTCTTTCAGCGGTTCGGATAGTCGGAGCGTCGTAGTGCTCATGCTGATCATTCCTCACGTGACACAAGTGTGTCACAACTCGGTGCCGGACGGCTAGCCCAGATTTGGCGCAAGCCAGCGCTCCAATTCGCTGACCGCTTCGCTCTTGCGCCTTGCGAGGTCTTCGAGTTGATCGCGGCCGATGCGGCCGACGTTGAAGTACTTCGACTGCGGATGCGAAAAGTAAAAGCCGCTGACGCTCGATGCGGGGCTCATCGCGTAATTCTCGGTCAATGTCATGCCGATCTCTTCGGCGCGCAATGCTTCGAATTCGTCGCGCTTGACGGCATGCTCGGGGCACGCCGGGTAGCCCGGCGCCGGGCGAATGCCCCGATATGTTTCCTTGACGAGTTGCTCGTTCGTCAGCGCTTCGTCGGGCGCGTAGCCCCACAGGTCGCGCCGCACCCGTTCGTGCAGCATCTCGGCAAACGCTTCGGCCAGCCGATCCGCAATGGCCTTCAGCATGATCGAGCCATAGTCGTCATGCTTTGCCAGAAACATTGCATCGCGTTTTTCGATGCCGATACCCGAAGTGACCGCGAACATGCCGATGTAATCGGCGATGCCCGAGCTCTTCGGCGCGATGAAGTCGGACAGACACTGGTTCGGGTTCGAAACGCCGTCGATGACCGGCTTCTTCGTCTGCTGGCGCAGGCCGTACCAGGTGAACAACGCCGCACTACGCGAATCGTCGGCGTAGACCTCGATGTCGTCGCCCACCGAGTTGGCCGGGTAAAACGCGACCACGCCATTGGCTTTTAACCAACGCTCATTGACGATGCGCTCGAGCATCTTCTCGCCCTCGGCGAACACCTGTCGTGCGTGTTCGCCGATGACTTCATCCGCGAGGATCTGCGGAAACGGCCCGTGCAAATCCCAGGTCTGAAAAAACGGACCCCAGTCGACGTACTTCGCAATCATCGCCAGATCGTAGTTCTTGAAAGCGCGCCGCCCGAGATACTTCGGCTTCGGCGGAACGTAACCGGCCCAATCGATGCGAGTTGCGTTGGCTCGCGCATCCGCAAGCGGTACGAGATCCGGCGCCTTTTTTGCGGCGTGTTGCGTACGCACGCGCTCATATTCGGACTTCACTTCTGCGATGTATTTTGCCGCCGCATCGTCGGACACCAGGCTCTGGCAGACGCCGACCGAACGGCTTGCGTCTGTGACATGGATGACCGGGCCGTTCGAATAATGCGGCGCGATCTTGACGGCGGTGTGCACGCGCGACGTGGTTGCGCCGCCGATCAGCAGCGGCAGCTTGAAGCCTTGCCGTTGCATCTCGCGTGCAACGTGCTGCATTTCTTCCAGCGACGGCGTGATCAGTCCCGACAGGCCGATCATGTCGGCCTTTTCTTCACGCGCCATGGCGAGAATCTTGTCGGCCGGCACCATCACGCCCATGTTGACGACATCGAAGTTATTGCACTGAAGCACGACCGACACGATGTTTTTGCCGATGTCGTGAACGTCGCCCTTGACGGTGGCGATCACGAGCTTGCCCTTTGCGCGTATTTCGCCACCCGCCGCCGCCTTGTCGGCTTCAATGAACGGAATCAGATGCGCAACCGCCTGCTTCATCACGCGCGCGCTTTTCACCGCCTGCGGCAGGAAC
>CAZKNV010000185.1:1470-4529 GCA_964554145.1 uncultured Burkholderiaceae bacterium | reverse complement strand
CGGGACCGGTCATGCGGTACAACAGGCGCTGCCGCATTTGATGCCCGGCGGGTCCACGCTGATTCTTTACGGCGACGTCCCGCTCACGCGACACGAGACGCTGGCGCAACTGGCATCGAATCCCGCGGGGCTCTCGCTGCTCACCACGCTGCTCGATGATCCGACTGGTTACGGACGCATCGTGCGCGATGATGAAGGCGCGATTGCGCGCATCGTAGAGGAAAAAGACGCGAGCGCGAAAGAAAGGAAGATCCGCGAGATCAATACCGGCATGCTGTGCGCGCAGACCGCCAAGCTCGGTGAATGGCTCGCGAAGCTAACCAACCGCAATGCGCAGAAGGAGTACTACCTTACCGACATCGTGTCGCTGGCCATTGCCTCGAAGACTCCGGTAACCGCGGTCGAACCGAGCGAGCCCTGGGAAATTCTCGGCGTCAACAGCAAGGAGCAGCTCGCCTATCTGGAGCGGGTCTATCAGCTGGAATGCGCGCGCGAACTGATGCGCAAAGGCGTGACGCTGGCCGACCCATGGCGTTTCGACGTGCGCGGCAAACTGGTGTGCGGTTATGATGTTTTCATCGATGTGAACTGCATTTTCGAGGGCAAAGTGACCCTGGCCGATGACGCGAAAGTCGGCGCAGGCTGCGTGCTCAAAGACGTCGAGATCGGCGCTGGCACGGTGATCGCCCCCTATTCGCACCTCGATGGCGTCGTGGCCGGCAAGCATTGCAGAATCGGCCCATACGCCAGGTTGCGCCCAGGCACGCAACTGGCGGACGAGGTCCGCGTCGGCAATTTCGTCGAGATCAAAGGGACGGAAATTGGCCAGAAGTCCAAAGCGAATCACCTCAGCTATCTGGGCGATTCCACCATCGGACGCAACGTCAACATCGGCGCCGGCACTATCACATGCAACTACGACGGCGCCAACAAGCATCGCACCGTGATAGAGGACGATGTGTTCGTCGGCTCCGACACGCAATTTATTGCGCCTGTCACCGTCGGCCGCGGCACCACCATCGGTGCCGGCAGTACCATAACCAGGAACACTCCGCCAGACGAACTGACGCTGTCACGAGCGAAGCAGGTTTCGGTGCCCGGCTGGAAAAGACCGGTGAAGAAGCCTCGTGAGGAGTGAGTCGTAAAGGTGTACATGGGCTTGCGCCGAACAGACAGTCGACTACACTCTAAAATTTCTCTGGGAATCGCTAAAACAAAGAATCGCCATGATCGCGACCGCCTCACGCCTCACGCCTCACGCCTCACCCAACTGACATGTGCGGAATCGTAGGAGCCGTAGCGCGGCGCAACGTTGTTCCAATCCTGCTCGAAGGCCTGCGCAAGCTCGAGTACCGCGGTTACGATTCGGCAGGGCTTGCGGTCGTCAACGGCGGCATGCACAGGCTGCGCAGCGTCGGCCGCGTGGCGGCGCTCGCCGAAATGGTGGAACAGGCAAAGGTGCATGGCAGCCTGGGCATCGCGCACACTCGCTGGGCGACCCATGGCGCCCCGACCGAACGCAATGCGCATCCTCACGTCAGCGAGGACGGACTGGCGGTGGTGCACAACGGCATCATCGAGAACCACGAACAGATCCGCGAGCGGCTCAGTGCGGTCGGCTACAAATTCGTCTCCGACACCGACACGGAAGTCGTTGCGCATCTGATCCACCTCAATCTCAAGAGCGGAAATGGTCTGTTCGCGGCAGTGCGCAAGTCGGCCGCCGAACTCGAGGGCGCGTACGCAATTGCGGTGCTGTCCGAGAAGCATCCGGGCACGCTGGTGGTGGCACGCAAAGGCGCGCCGCTATTGCTGGGGTTGGGCAAGGGCGAGAATTTCGCGGCCTCGGACGCCTCGGCGCTGCTGCAGGTCACCAAGAGAATGGTCTATCTGGAGGAAGGCGATGTCGCGGAGCTCGGGTTGGACGGCCATCGCGTTTTCGACGCGAATGGCCGCGAGGCCGAGCGCGCCATCCACGAGAGCAAGCTCTCCGCCGATGCGGTCGAACTGGGGCCGTACCGTCACTACATGCAGAAGGAGATTTTCGAGCAGCCGGGTGCCGTGGCCAACACCCTGGAAATGGTGACCGGCGCGCAGTCGATCGCTCCACAACTGTTCGGGGTGGACGCCGAGCCCTTGTTGAAGCGCGTCAATGCGGTCACGGTGCTCGCCTGCGGCACCAGCTACCATGCGGGACTGGTGGCGCGTTACTGGATCGAGGCGATCGCGGGCATACCCTGCTCGGTCGAGATCGCCAGCGAATACCGCTACCGAGAAAGCGTGCCCAACCCGGACGCGTTGATCATTACCGTCTCGCAGTCGGGGGAGACGGCCGATACCATTGCAGCGCTGCAATACGCAAAATCTCTCGGCCAGAACCTGAGTCTGGCGATCTGCAACGTTGCGGAAAGCACGATGATTCGCCTCGCCAGTCTCAAATTTCTCACCCGCGCAGGCCCCGAGATCGGGGTCGCATCGACCAAGGCATTCACCACCCAGCTGGCGGCGCTGTTCCTGTTGACGCTTGTGCTTGCGAAGCTGCGCGGACGGTTGTCGGCCGAGCAGGAGAAGCGGCATTTGCATGCGCTGCGCCACTTGCCGTCGGCGTTGCAGCAGGTTCTGACGCTCGAACCGGAAGTGACGAAGTGGGCCAAGCGCTTTTCCGGCAAACAGCATGCGCTTTTCCTCGGTCGCGGCATGCATTACCCGATAGCGATGGAAGGCGCGCTCAAACTCAAGGAGATTTCCTACATCCATGCCGAGGCCTATCCGGCCGGAGAACTCAAGCACGGCCCGCTGGCGCTGGTGGACAAGGACATGCCCGTTATCGCGATCGCGCCCAATGATACGCTGCTGGAAAAGCTCAAATCCAACCTTCAGGAAGTGCGCGCGCGGGGTGGCGAGCTGTACGTGTTTGCCGACGCAGACAGCCACATCCAGGCCGGCGACGGTATCCACGTTATCCGCATGATCGAGCATGCCGGATATCTGAGCCCTATCCTGCATACCGTGCCCCTGCAGCTGCTTGCCTATCACGCGGCACTCGCCAAGGGCACCGA
>CAZKNV010000185.1:0-1370 GCA_964554145.1 uncultured Burkholderiaceae bacterium | reverse complement strand
TCTCGAAAGCCGTTCAATCCGACCCCAAGAATGCGGATGCGCACAACTTCCTCGGCTACGCATATCGCAAGGCCGGCAAAGTCGATTCGTCGTTCAACCACTATAACGAAGCGCTCAAGCTCAATCCCAAGCATAAGCATGCACACGAGTACATCGGCGAGGCCTACCTGTTGGCCAACAACCTGCCCAAGGCCGAGCAGCATCTCGCCGAATTGCAGAAATTGTGCACGCCGATACCGTGCGAGGAGTACAAAGAACTCAAGCGCGCGGTGGACACTTACAAGAAGACCAAGAAGTAGGGTACGCATGCCGAACCCGGCGGTGCGCGTCGTGCTCTGGGACTTCGGCGGCGTGCTGACCGAAAGTCCTTTCGTCGCCTTCCGCCGTTTCGAGCGGGCGCGCGGGCTGCCGGCAAACTTCCTGCGCGATATCAATACCCGCAATCCCGATGGAAACGCCTGGGCCCGTTTCGAGCGTTCCGAACTTACCCCAGAAGAGTTCGACCGGGCGTACGCGTCGGAAACACGCGCCGCGGGACACGAAGTGCACGGACTCGATGTCATCGACCTTCTGTATGGTGAAGTGCGACCGGAGATGGTGCGTGCGCTTCGGACGTGCAAGCAGCATTACACCAACGCCTGCGTCACCAACAACGTCAACGCCGGACCGGGCCGCGGGATCGACCGCGACCCGCAGCGCGGTACGCAATGCCTAGCGGTGCTCGACCTGTTCGACACCGTGATCGAGTCTTCGAAAATCGGCGCACGCAAACCGGAACCGCGTTTTTTCGAGCTGGTGTGCACGCGGCTGCGCATCGCTCCCGAGCAAGCCGTTTATCTCGACGACCTGGGCGCCAACCTCAAGCCCGCGAAAGCTATGGGCATGCGCACCATCAAGGTCGAGGATCCGGCAACCGCACTCGCCGAGCTGGAAACTGCGCTGGCGATCGTGCTCCGCTGAATCCGCGTGTGGCCGCGCAGCAGTGAAGACGCGCTCGAGGTCTAGGTGATAGTGCGGCGCGGCTTGCGCGGGGCTCGACTGAACAATGAATCGTAGAGCGGGCGCGGCAATCGCCGCATGATCCATCCCACCGCAGCCATCTGCCACGGCAACACATAGAAGCGCTTGCGCTGTGTGATCGCGCTAGCGATTTTCATCGCTGCGACATCCGCGTCCATCAGGAAGGGCATCCGGTATGGATTGCTGCCGGTCAGCGGCGTGGCGATGTAGCCGGGACAGATGGTCACCACTGAAACGCCGCTGCCCGTCAGCTCGACACGCAAGCTCTCGAGATAGGAAATCGCCGCGGCTTTCGAGGCCGAGTACGCTGCCGCTCCGGGCAACCCGCGGAATCCGGCGATACTGGCGAT
>CAZKNV010000184.1:0-4571 GCA_964554145.1 uncultured Burkholderiaceae bacterium | reverse complement strand
AGTAACACGGCGGCGCCGCCGCGCAGATACACGGAATTGTCGGGGCGAATGTTCGGGTCGGCAAAGCTGCCGGTGATATGAACCGGCACCGGTGTGCTGAACAAGCTGAAGCCGGTAGAAACCGGCTTCACGAGCAAATCGAGCGTGCGGTCGGCAACGTCGATCGAGCCTTCTATCGCCACCGTGACGCGCGGGGTGTCGATGACGAAAACTTGCGTGTTCAGCGTGCCATTCTTGATCTTGAAATCGGCGATCGCGCAATTGAGCTGCACGTTCGAGCGGCTGCCGAACACGAATCGGAAAATGGATCCAGGATCGAGCTGCAGTAATTCGAGCATGCGCGCATCGATCTCGCCACCGACAATGACGAACTCCGCGTGGCCGTCGGATGACGCGAGAAGCGCGTCGAACGAGTCGCCTTGCCCCGTCAGTTTTATCTGGCCACCCAGGCCGCCGACGCCCTGCGCCAGCGAACTCGCTGGAAACAGCTGGTTCAACGTAACGTTTTCAATGCGCGCCGACACCTGTGCGGCCGCAGGTGTGTTGCTCGCGTCGAGCCGCACAGTCGAATTGATTCGGCCGCCGGCTATTCCAAGCACCAGCGGGTCTACGGTCGCGACCCCGTTGGCCAATCGCAGCGAGCCAGAGGCGCTGTCTATCGCTATCGGCGCATCGCGGATGCGATCGGCGGCAAACTGAAGCTCGCCATTGAACTCGCGCAATCGTGCAGTCCAACCGCCCGGTTTCGCCTTGGCAGACTTCGGCTCGGATGCCGAGTCGAACAAGCGCCGCAGCGTATCGGCAGCGATCAGCTTCGACGAAACCTTACCGCTGAAAGACGGCTGCGCACCGGCCAGATTGATCTGTAGCGTGCCGGCCAGATGGCTTTCGCCAAGATTCGCATCGAAGCCCGCCAGACTCCACTGCCGGTCGCGGTGCGACAACCGGCCTGCCACTTTGAAAGCGGGCACGTCGAACGGCACATCGACCAGCGGCGCGAGGCGCGCAAGATCCTTGCCGGCGAGTGTCAA
This sequence comes from uncultured Burkholderiaceae bacterium, assembly GCA_964554145.1. Taxonomy (GTDB): domain Bacteria; phylum Pseudomonadota; class Gammaproteobacteria; order Burkholderiales; family Burkholderiaceae_F; genus JACCZX01. The sequence continues at coordinate 3,540 of CAZKNV010000184.1, read as the reverse complement.
CGCAAAATCGTAGGCAGTCAGACTCGTCAACCCCGTCACGGTGCCGTCAATCGTTCCTTGCATGCTGGCGAGTTGAAATCGCGCATCGATCGGAAACGGACTGGACGTATCGCGCAAAGCGAGTACTTCACCGCCGCTGCCGGACGCCGACAACGGCAGCCCGCGAAAGCGGCCATTAACGCCGAAGGTCGTGGCTTCGCCAGGCTTGGCGCCGGCCGGGTTGGTAGCAATCCCGAGAAACAATTCGGTAGCGGCGTTCGGATCGCGATACGTGAAGCTTCCGCCGTTAACGACCAGCCGCCCGATGCGCGGACCGGTTTCCGCTCCCGACTGATCGGGCGACAAGATCCAGTTGCGCCGGCCATCGCGACTTCTTTCAAGCACTATGTTGGGACTGGTCAGGATGACTTCGGGCGCGACCAGCTGGCGCCGCAATAGCGGCAAGACCTCGATCGTGAACTCGAGCGCCTGCACCTCGAGCATCGTCGGCTCGGTGCCCCAACCGGCATTTGCAAAGCTGACTTGCTCGGCACGCACTCTGGGCGGCCACGCAAAGTAATCGACATCGAAGTCGCCTTCGATGGACAACTGGCGCCCGCTGATGGATGTGACCGTCTGCACGACGATGCTGCGCAAAGCCTGATCGAGCGCAATCAACGCCGCCGCGACGACCAGTGCCACGATGCCTGCGACAATCGCTGATCGTTTCCAGGCGTTCGACATGCGGTGCATTCTGTTGTCCCTAAGGACAGAGTCAGAGCCAGCCGGATCTGCGGAAACGCCATGCAAGGACGCCTGCAGTTCCGCCCATCAACAGCAGGGCCGCCGGATACCCCCATGGCTCGTTCAGTTCCGGCATGAAATCGAAATTCATCCCCCAGATGCCGGCCAGCGCAGTTACTGCGGCAAAAATGGCAGCCCAGGCAGCCAACCGCTTCGAAATGTCAGTCTGCTCGATCGTCACCATCGACAGGTTGACCGTCATCGCGGTGCCGATCGAATCGCGCAAACTTTCCAGTGCCTTCAGCGCCCGATACAGGTACTCGTAGACATCGCGAAAATAGGCGCTCATGTCGGCGACGACTCGCGGCACCCGGCCGCCGTGTAACTTGCTGGCAGCGTCGTACAGTGGAGCGACTGCATGCCGCATTTCGGTAACGCGCTGCTTTAACGCATACAAGCGCTGCAAGGTTTCGCGCTGTGTGCCGCGGCCAAAGATCAGCGGTTCGATCTTCTCGAACTCGTCACCCATCGTATCGATCACCGGGAAGTAGCGGTCGACGACAGTTTCGAGCAACGCGTAGAACACGTAGCCCGGCCCCAGTTCGAGGAGTTCGGGTTCGCGCTCCAGCCGCGCTCGTACGCCCATCAGGCTTCGCTCGCTGTGTGAGCGGATCGACAGCACGAAGCGCGGACCGACGAATACGTCGAGTTCGCCGACCTTCAACGCACCGTCCGAGTATTCGACCAGTTTCAGCACTGCAAACAGGATATCGTCGTCGTACTCGGCAACGATCGGCCGCTGCGATACGCGGCGCGCCTCCTCGAGCGCTTCGTCCGGCAGCTGAAACGCAGCCTGCGCGCGGGCAAGTTCCTCGTTATCGGGATCGAGTAGCGCGACCCACACAAAGCCCGTGTGACCATCGAGCCAATCGCGCACTTCGGATAATTGAAGGTCGCATAGCCGGCGGCCCTTCTCATAGGCGACGCAATTGACCAGCATCAACGGCTCTCCGATTATGTGATGCGGCGAGGGAGCCGTACCATGAAACTTGCTACGCCTGCCTCGACCATGAAGATTGCCAACCCCTCTCGTTGCGCTTCGGTAATCCTGTCATCGATCGCGTTGGCAGGTTGTTCGAATGGGCCCCGTGATGTCGAGCGCGGGCGCCAGTTGGCGGAACAGTATCAGTGCGGCACGTGCCATGCCATTCCCGGCGTGAACGGCGCCACTGGACGGGTGGCGGTCACGCTCGAGTCGTTTGGTCTGCGCAGCTACATTGCCGGTCATGTTCCGAACACCCGTGAACATCTGGTTCGCTGGATCATGGAGCCAGCGTCACTCGTGCCCGGCACACTGATGCCGAGCATGGGCGTGACTGCGGCCGATGGCCGCGATATCGCGGCTTATCTCGGACAGCTGCGCTAGGGAGCAATCTGATGCTGCAGCCGGCCGGATTCGCAGCCGAAACGATTGCCGAAATCGGCATCGTGATAACGGTCGGCGCCGTCGTCATTTTTGCCGGCGTGATGGGGTTGCTCACGTGGACGTTAATGCGTCGCTCGACCGAGCAGCGCAAAGTGCGCGCGTTGCTTTGGGTGATCGGCGGTGGCGTGATTTTTCCGGCGCTCGTTCTGTCGGCGCTGCTGGTGTACACGACGGTGCGCAGCCTGCAACTCGCACCGCTGCAGAAGACCGACGGCATGGTGATCGCCGTGACGGGTGCGATGTGGTGGTGGGAAGTCCGCTATCGCGACCCGGGGAGCGGCCGCGAGGTACTGCTCGCCAACGAAGTTCGTGTGCCAGTCGGACGGCCGGTAACGATCGGACTGACCTCCGCGGACGTGATTCACAGCTTCTGGGTGCCTCAGCTCGCAGGCAAGGTCGACATGGTTCCGGGGCGGGTTCACCAGTTGCGCATTCACGCGCGGCAACCCGGCGTATATCGCGGGCAATGCGCCGAATACTGCGGCGACCAGCACGCCAAAATGGCGCTGCATGTGGTCGCGGTTGCGCCCGAAGAATTCGATAGGTGGCTGCAGGCGCAAGCCAGTCCCGCCGTATCGCCGACCGACGCTATCGCGCAACGCGGCCGGCAACTGTTCACCGAACAACGCTGCAATGCATGTCATACGGTGCGCGGCATCGCCGAAGCATCGCGCCTCGGTCCCGATCTGACCCATGTCGCGAGCCGGCTTTATATCGGCGCCGGCGAATTGCCGACGCAGCGCGCTAACTTTCGCGAATGGGTCGCGCATATTCAGCGCATAAAACCGGGCGCGCGAATGCCGTCATTCGACGAGCTCGATGAGGCGTCGCTGACTGCGCTGGCCGCGTTTCTGGACGGACTGAAGTGACGAGCTCCGCCGATTTGCCAAGCACACTACCGCGTCCGCCCGACGAACTCGAGCGGCTTGACCGCGCGTGGAAAACGCGCACCGGCTGGGGCTATCTATCGTCGGTCAATAACACCAATATCGGCTTGCTGTACATCGGCACCGCGCTGCTGTTTTTTCTGGGGGCCGGCGTGCTGGCGCTGCTGATGCGCGCGCAGCTCGCGGTGCCCGATGGCACGCTGCTGGGGCCGCAGCTTTACAACCAAATGTTCACGATGCACGGCACCGTGATGATGTTTCTGTTCGCGATTCCGGTGGTCGAAGCGGTCGCCGTGTACTTGCTGCCGAATATGCTCGGCGCGCGCGATCTGCCGTTTCCGAGGCTCGGCGCCTACGCGTACTGGGCGTATGCGATCGGCGGCCTGGCGTTTTTCTGCACGATTTTTTTCGGCGCGTCGCCCGACGGCGGCTGGTTCATGTACC
>CAZKNV010000183.1:0-4573 GCA_964554145.1 uncultured Burkholderiaceae bacterium | reverse complement strand
AGGCACGACCGCGTTGGCAAGCAGCCGGTCCACTCCGGCGCCGAGATTGAACACGACCTCAAGATCGTGCTCGATCTCGAACAGCTCCGCCGGCGGTAGCCATACGAGCGCATAGCGCGCACCGATCGCGGGGTGCCTGTCTTCCCACGGAACCACCTCGGCGGCAAGGCCGGCTTCGGCGAACGCGCGTGTAATTCCCTTCTGCCAGGGTGACAGCGGCATTGACGACGTGACAAGAGCGACCTTCATCGGTAGTAGGAAACTGGATCGCTGAATTGACCGATCGGTGACCTAGACTCTCACGTGGTTCATGCACGTGCCCCTCGCACTGAAGGCCGGCGTCGCGCAAGAGAGCATCGAGGCATTGAGGGAGGGTCGGCGGCCAGCGACTGCTTCACCCGAGGAATTGGTTGTGCTTGATTTCACGATGGAGCTGCTTGTGCAACACGGCGTGAGCGATGCGACTTACAGCGCATGCGTGGACCGCTTCGGCGAACAGGGCGTCGTCGATCTCGTGTGCATCATCGGCTACTTCGCGATGATCTCGATGGTGCCTAACGTGGCTCATGTTCCGGAAGAGCCCAACGAGAAGGTCGCCCCACTACCGCCCTTGCCCCGTTAAACGTTGCGCCATCAGACACTTTCCTGCGCTAACCGCTTTTCGACCGGAAAACAATCAGCCGAGCGTTGTGGTATCACTTTTTCATCTCGCCCACAGGAGTCCACATGAGCGCCGCAGCCTCTTATCCCTACGCGACGAACGTAGATGTCAAGTTCCCGGCACTGTCGGTCGTGGACGTACAGGCTCTCGTCCAGACATGCACCGACAAGTGGTACAACCAAACGCTGTGCAAGGTCAACGACTCTGTTGTTCGTCTCGGCGTTATGCAAGGCGAGTATCACTGGCACAAGCACGACAACGATGACGAGTTCTTCTTTGTCCTTGACGGTCACTTTGTCATCGACCTGGAAGACAAGAGCATCGATTTAGGGCTGCACGAAGGTTTCGTCGTGCCGAAGGGCGTCGTACATCGAACACGTGCACCCGATCGGGCCGTCATCCTTATGGTAGAAACAGCCGCCATCGTTCCAACCGGCGACTCGTAACCCTTCAATGACCTGTTCATCCGCTTGCGTGGATCGTCAGGCGGCTTTACGTTGCAAACTTGCCGCCAGCAATCCGCAAACAGCATCAGTAACCATCGCTGTAGTGGCATTGCCGCCGAGGTCGCCTGTATGCAGCGCGGGGTTGGCGGTGACCTGCTCGATGGCTTGCATGACGCGCTTGGCCGCATCGAACTCACCCAAGTGCTCCAGCAGCATCACAATCGACCAGAAAGTACCGATCGGATTTGCCAAGCCCTTGCCCATGATGTCGAAGGCCGAACCGTGAATGGGCTCGAACATCGACGGGTAGCGGCGCTCGGGATCGATGTTGCCGGTGGGTGCAATACCGAGGCTACCCGCCAGCGCAGCCGCCAAGTCGCTCAGGATGTCGGCGTGCAGATTGGTCGCGACGATAGTGTCGAGTGACGCCGGGCGGTTAATCATCCGCGCGGTCGAAGCATCCACCAGCTCTTTGTCCCAGGTGACATCGGGGAACTCCTTCGAGATCTGAAGCGCGATCTCATCCCACATCACCATCGCGTGGCGCTGGGCATTGCTCTTGGTGATCACGGTCAGCAGCTTGCGCGGCCGACTCTGCGCCAGCTTGAAGGCGAAGCGCATGATGCGTTCGACACCCGCGCGCGTCATCATCGACACGTCGGTGGCAGCCTCGATCGGGTGGCCCTGGTGCACGCGGCCACCGACGCCCGCGTACTCGCCTTCGGAATTTTCACGCACGATGACCCAGTCGAGATCTTCAGTCTTGCAACGCTTAAGCGGGCCGTCGATGCCAGGCAGGATGCGCGTGGGGCGCACGTTGGCGTACTGGTCGAAGCCTTGGCAGATCTTCAGGCGAAGGCCCCACAGCGTGATGTGATCGGGGACGTGCGGGTCGCCGGCGGACCCGAAAAGAATCGCATCCTTGTCTCGCAACGCGTTCAGGCCATCGTCCGGCATCATCACGCCGTGCTCGCGAAAGTAGTCGGCGCCCCAGTCGAAGTTCTCAAACTCGAAACGGAAGGCCTTGCTCGATGTGGCGAGCGCTTCCATTACTTTCTGACCGGCAGGAACAACTTCCTTGCCGATTCCGTCTCCGGGGATGGTTGCGATGCGATACGTTTTCATGCGTTGTCACCGTTTACTTAGGGCTATCGCCAATGTCTGGACGACCACTGCAATGGCGATGTTCGGTTCTGGAGTGCATCTCACTTCTTGAATTTTTTGATGCATTCGCCGATTGGCTCGGAATAGACCTTCGGTTTCCAGTCCCCTCCCGTCTTGAGTTCGTAATTCGCGACGATGCGATAGCGCGTGCAGGCTTGGAGGTCGATCTCGACGTCCAGAGATGCGGGGCGGAAGTTGCCCCGCGCGCTCTCGAAGTGCAACGTGATGCTGTGCTTGCCGGGTGCGATCGGATCGCTCTTTCGCGTGTTGCGAGTGCTCTTACCATCCACCTTGCCGATCGCAATGCGGGCCTCCTTGCGCACGTCCGATGCATCGCCTGATTCGACGATGGCACAGGGGCTGGTCGTACATGCCCGCAAAGGCGGCGGGGACGGCCAGAGTCGCAAGTACAGTGGCGAAGAGGAGTTTGTTCACGATGTCCTCACGTATGACGGGTCACTGGAGAGCCAGCATTCCCTGCGCGGCGCAAGTCGAATTCGGTCGCGGTGGCGTTTGTCGTATCTGCCTCGACAGCCTCCGCTTAGTTGCAGCGGTCGTGCCGAGTCCAACTAGCGCCGGCTTAAGGCTCCGGTCGGTGGACGAGCGGCGCTTAGCTCCTCGGGCTGCGTCCGGTGGGGCGGCCTTGGTTTGGCAATCGGATGCTCCGGGCGCGGCTTCACGTGACCGATATTGCGGCCATGCAACGGTCGCCCGTACCCGAAGACCGGTACATATACCTCGGTGTAAATAACCTCCGGTTGAGCGTATGCGCGCGCCTCTTCACGGGCGCGTAGTTCCTCGACTTCGCGTTCGAGGCGCTGCAGACGCAGCTGATCTTCGCGCTCGCGCAACCGGTCTTTTTCCTCCTTCGACATGCCCGGCACAACGCTGACGGTGCCCGAATCCATTCCGACCAGACGCACGTTCTTCGTCCGCGGGGGAGGTGCGTTTCCGTAATGCACCGAGCCGTCGGCCTCGACCCACTTGTAGATTTCGGACAGCGCCGCCTCCGGAGCGATGGCGAGCGTCGCTGCGACGAGGGCTATCGAGAGCGGGCGGGCGTGCATGGCCGAACCACGATGCGCCGGATAACGCAGGATGTCAATCGCGAACGCCAGGTCGAACGCGTAGTGCTCGACGATCGGCAGCTCGGTCCTCCTTGCGATAAAGTCACGCGACCATGCCGGCACGTCAGACCATTCGCTTCTGTACATCACCCGACGGCACGCGCATCGCCATTGCGTCGATCGGCTCCGGTCCGCCGCTGGTGCGCGCTGCGCACTGGTTGAGCCACGTCGAGTACGACTTACAGAGTCCTGTGTGGCGGCCTTGGCTGACGGAACTGTCGCGCGACCACTCATACGTCCGATACGACCAGCGCGGCTGCGGATTGTCGGACCGCGAGGTGGTTGATCTGTCACTGGACGCATGGGTCAGCGATCTGGAGGCGGTGGTCGACGCGCTTGGCCTCAAGCGCTTTCCATTGTTCGGGATGTCACAAGGCGGCGCGATAGCGATCGCTTATGCGGCACGGCATCCGGAACGGGTGTCGCAGTTGGTTTTTGCTGGCGCTTATGCGCGCGGTGGACTACGCCGAGGAGGCAGTGAGGTCGAGCGGCTCGAGGCGCAAACGCTGGTGAACCTGATTCGGGTTGGCTGGGCCCGAAATCACTCGGGGTTCCGCGAGGTATTTCCTTACCGCTTCATCCCGCGTGGCACTCCGGAGCAGCTGCGGTGGTGGGCCGACCTCGAGCACGTGACGGCAAGCGCGGACGTTGCAGCACGCACGCTTGAAGCCTTTCAGCAAATTGACGTCTCAGAATTGGCCGGGCGCTTGTCCGTGCCGACCTTGATCCTGCATGCTCGGGGAGATGTCGCGGTGCCATTCGACGAAGGGCGCCGGCTTGCCGCGCTGATTCCGGGCGCTCGATTCGTGCCGCTTGAAAGCGAGAACCATGTGCTGCTCGACACGGAAGCAGCCTGGCCAGTGTTTCTCTCCGAAATCCGTGCGTTTCTTGAGCTCTCGCCGCAGCAGAATGTCGCAGACATTGCCGAACAGGGCTCGCTGACGACGGCAGAGCGTGAGGTGCTGCAGCTGGTCGCCGAAGGGCTCGACAATCGCGCGATCGCCGAGCGCCTGCTGAAGAGCGAGAAGACGGTGCGCAATCAAGTGTCGATTATTTTTGACAAGCTGGGGGTGAGGACCCGTGCTGAAGCCATTGTCAAAGCCCGCAATCCACAGGTTCGTCTCTAGTACACGGGACACGCGTCCCGAACATTGGCAGTTGCAACCGCAAACGAC
>CAZKNV010000182.1:0-4577 GCA_964554145.1 uncultured Burkholderiaceae bacterium | reverse complement strand
GCGTCTGGCGCAGTTGCAAACCAGCTTTGCGCAGAACGTATTGGCCGATGAAGCCGAATGGTGTTTATGGCTGCATAGCGAAGACGATCTGAAGGGATTGCCCGACGCGGTACGCGCGGCAGCGAAGACTGCGGCCGAGCAACGTGGCAAGCCCGATCATTGGGCGATTGCATTGAGCCGCTCGCTGATCGTTCCGTTTTTGACGCACTCCGAGCGACGCGATCTGCGCGAACAGACATTCAATGCGTGGACGCGCCGTGGCGAGAACGAGGGCGCGCACGACAATCGCCCGATCGCGCGCGAGATCTTGCAGCTGCGCGCTGAGCAGGCGCGGCTTAACGGATACGCGAACTTTGCCGACTATGCACTGATCGACCGCATGGCGGGCAAGCCGGTTGCAGTGGCGGAACTGCTCGAAAAAGTGTGGGAGCCGGCCAAGGCAAAGGCGGCCGAAGAATGCAACGCATTGCAGGCGGTCGCGCAGGCGCGTGGTGAATCCACCAACATCACCGCATGGGACTGGCGCTACTACGCCGAACTGGTGCGCAAGGCGCGGTACGACATCGACGACGCCATGGTGAAGCCGTATTTTTCGCTCGACCGCATGGTCGACGCCGCGTTCGACTGTGCGCAGCGACTATTCGGCATCGAGTTCGTCAAGCGGCCTGATATCACTGCTTATCATCCGGATGTGCGCGTGTACGAAGTGCGACGCGGCGAATATCCGATCGGCGTGTTTTTGCACGACAACTTTGCACGGCCGACCAAGCGCGGTGGCGCATGGATGAGCCACTATCGCTCGCAATCGCGCATCGATGGCGACGTGCTGCCGATCGTCGTCAACAACAACAATTTCGCCAAAGCCGCGCCAACCTTGTTGTCGCTGGACGATGTTCGAACCCTGTTTCACGAATTCGGGCACGGCTTGCACGGCCTGCTGTCGCAGGTGACATACGAGCGGTTATCCGGCACGCGTGTGTTGCGCGACTTCGTCGAATTGCCCTCGCAGATCTTCGAACACTGGGCGCTCGAGCCGCGGGTGTTGAAGCAGCACGCGCGCCATATCGAGACCGGCGAGCCGATTCCGGATGAGTTGATCGAGCGGCTGCTCGCGGCGCGGCGCTTTAATCAGGGCTTCGAAACCGTCGCGTACACGGCATGCGCGCTGCTCGACATGGCGCTGCATGCGGCACCGGTCGATCAGTGCGCCGATATCACCGAATTCGAGCGCGCCGAGTTGGAGCGGCTCGGCATGCCGCGCGAGATTGCGTTGATGCATCGATTGCCGCATTTCAGACACTTGTTTTCGAGTACCGCCTACGCGGCGGGCTACTACGTTTACATGTGGGCCGAGGTGCTCGACGCCGACGGCTACGACGCATTCGTCGAAGCCGGCGACCCGTTTGATCCGACAGTGGCCGCGCGCTTGTTGAAGTACGTGTATTCGGCCGGCAACTCGATCGAGCCGCGCGCAGCGTATCGCGCGTTTCGGGGGCGTGATCCGGTGGTCGAACCGCTGCTTGCTAAACGCGGATTGCTCGCGGAAGAGCAGCCGGTCTAGCAGAGAAGCGCGCTCGTCCAAAAGCCGACTGTCATTGCCGCGCCGGAGCGATGGCGCTTTGGCTTGGCTATCAGCGCCGATCAGCGCTGCAAGAACGCTGCCAGTCGTGCGGCGCCTTGCGCTAGCAGCGTGTCGGACGCGGCGAAGCACCATCGCAGATAGCCTTCGCCTTCAGGGCCGAACGCTGCGCCGGCGCAAGGCCAACGCCGGCTTCAACGACGAGTTGCTTCGCCAGCGCGACGCTGTCGTCGCTGCGGCCGGCGATGCGAAAGAACAGGTACATCGCGCCGCGTGGCGGCGCGACTTCAACACCCGGCACGGCAGCGAGAGCAGAAACCAGCAGGTCGCGTGATGCGTGCAGGCGCGCGACGGTCTGATGCACGAACGACTCACCCTCGGTGACCGCGACCAGTCCGGCACGCTGCACGAACGGTGGCGCACACGAGGTATTGAACTCGATCACCTTGCCGAGCTGCGCGATAAAGCGTCGCGGCGCGACGATCCAGCCGAGCCGCCACCCGGTCATCGTCCAGCTTTTGGAAAACGTGTTGGCGCTGATCACGCGATCGTCGTCACCGATCTGCGACACCACGCCCGGAGCATGGCCGTTGATCGTCATCGATGGTTCGAACACGATGCGCTCGTATGCATCGTCGCTGACCAGCCAGATGCCGTGCCGGCGGCAATGCGCAAGCAAGTGATCCCAGTCGTGCTGCGGCATCGTCCAACCGGTGGGATTGTTCGGCGAGTTGACCAGCACGATGCGCGTGTCGGCGGTGGCGGCATCGATCAGCCGCCGTAGATCAAGCGACCAGACGCCGCGATCGCACGTGAGTGAAACCGGAATCACTTCGGCGCTCATGATGCGCGGCATCGCCGTCAGATTCGGCCATACCGGCGTGACGATGACCACGCGATCGCCAGGCTCGATCAATGCCTGATCAATCAACGACAGCGCATGCACGCCTGCACTGGTGACTGCGATGCGATCGACATCGATGCGTTCGGCCGGCTGATGCAGCCGGTTCGCGTACGCCGCGAGTGCCTCGCGCAGCTCGATCAACCCGAGGTTATGGTTGTAAAACGTTTCGCCGGCATCGAGCGCAGCTTTTGCGGCGTCGCGGATGAAGGCGGGTGTGACCTGATCGCCTTCGCCAAACCAGAATTTCAGAATGTCAGAGCGGCCGATTCCTGCATTGGCGACTTCGCGGATGCGAGACGCGGGTAGCGCTTCGATTGTCGGACGAATCATCTTGGCTCCGAAGGGAGCCGGATTATCCGATCAAAGCGGACCTGGCATTGGCACCGAAAGTCGCGTCGACCATTCCTCTAGCGCAGGCAATATGTCTGCGTGCAGCGCGACCCCGTGCGCAAGCTGATCACGCCGGCGCGCAAGCCCGCGTTCACCGGGCAGCCGCACTGCATCGACGCCTGCGCGCGGCGGATTGCCGCGGCACGCCTGCGCAATCCACTCGGCTTGACGCTTAACTGCATCGAGCCCGCCAAATGCCGCCGGGTCGATCGCCTGCACAAACACGGTCGCGCCCCAACCCTGCTTTGCATCGGCACGGCCGAAGCCCGCGAGTCCACCGGTGAGCATCTCGACGATCAGCGCGAGCGCGTATCCCTTATGACCGGCGTCAATGCCGCCGGCAGGCAATATCGTGCCGCGCGGCTCGGAGAACAACACCGCGGGATCGTCGGTAGATTCACCATCAGCCGTCAACAACCACGGATGCGCGAGCCGCTTGCCTTGCTTGTGCAGCCGCGCCGTCATGCCGTTGGTCGTCAGCGACGCTGACAGATCGATCAGCACCGGGTCGCCCTCGGTGGGAAAACCGAACGCAATCGGATCGGGAGTGAACACTGCGCGAGTTCCGCCGTGCGGCGCCACGCTTGCCGCATTGGGATCGGAGCACGAAAGAAGCAGCACGAAGCCGCGCTCGGTCGCGCGCGTCAGGTACGCCGCCAGGCAGGCGATGTGATGGCTGCGGCGAATCACCACCGTACCCGTACCGCAGCGGCGCGCACGTTCGATCGCATCCTCGATCGCCAGCCGCGTGAGCCATGGCCCCGGCAAACGATCGCCGTCCCACAGCGCACTGGCCGCGCGCTCTTCGATGACGCGATGCTGCCCGCTTCGGGTCATCGTCCCCGTTTCGAGCTCGGCCAGATACGACGCCAGCAGCGCCAGGCCGTGCGTGTCGTGACCGAGCAGATCGCCTTCGAGCAAGACCTCGGCAACGACCGAGGCGATCTGCCGCTCAAGACGTGCACTGATCAGCAGGCCATGCGCAAACGCCTGCAATGCGTCGGTTGCGTAGCGCATCGGTTCAATACACTGCGCGACCGCCCGAAAGATCGAACACCGCGCCGGTCGAGAACGAACATTCCTCGGTGCAAAGCCAGGCGACCAACGCGGCGATTTCATCGACCTCGCCGAAGCGGCCCATCGGAATCTTCGACAACATGAAGTCGATGTGGCTCTGCGTCATCTGCGCGAACATTCCCGTCTTCACCGCCGCGGGCGTCACGCAGTTCACGCGTATCCCTGTCTTCGCCAATTCCTTGCCCAGCGATTTGGTCAGCGCGATGACGCCGGCTTTCGACGCGCTGTACGCGCTCGCGTTCGGGTTGCCTTCCTTGCCGGCGATCGACGCGATATTGACGATGCGTCCGTAGTCGTTGGCCTGCATGTGCGCAATCAGCGCGCGATTGCACAGAAATACTCCGGTGAGGTTGATATCGAGCACTTCCTTCCACGCTGCTACCGGATACTGCTGCACGGTAGTATTGGGACCGGTGATGCCGGCACTGCAAACCAGGGCATCGATGCGCCCGAGCGTCGTGATGCTCGCGTCACAAGCTCCGGCAACTTCATCTTCGCGTGTGACGTCGAGCGTCACCGTTTGCGTATCCCCGCCGAGCGACTTCGCTGCGACTTGCAGCGCGGTTGCGTCGCGGTCCCACAGACTGACGCGGGCATCTGACGCAATCAGGCGTTGCGCGATCGCGT
>CAZKNV010000181.1:0-4582 GCA_964554145.1 uncultured Burkholderiaceae bacterium | reverse complement strand
AGGCTGGTCGAGAAAAACGTTCCGAAATGACCGAGCGTGAAGCTGCCGTCGCCGTCGCGGAACGCGGTGATGAATACCGCGCCGACTGGGACGATCAACAGCGCGAGCAGGAACGCGGTAATCGCACCGAGCACCGCGTACGAGCGCCACGAGGCGCCGAACCAGCGCTGCACTCGAACGCCTGCACCGAGCGGCAGCGCTGCACCGCCCGGCGTAACGGCCATCGAGACAGCGCCCCGTGACTACTTGATCAACGCGCTCGCCTGCTGCGCGACTTCGGCCGCTTTTGCGTAGTTCTCGCGCGCTTTGCGATTCCAGCTTTCTTCAAGGCCGGTGATCTGCTTGGAGACAGCGACTTCCTTCTTGTTCGACGCAAACACTTTCAGAAAGTCCTTCTGCCCGGCCAGCGATGACGAAACGATCGGCGTAAACGCCAGCGTGCGCGCCTGCTTGATCAACTCGGCCGCCTGCGGACTGTTCTTGCCGGCGAGTTTCGCCCCAGCGTCATGAATCGCCCTGGTGGCGGCTTGCAACTCCTTCAGGCGAAACGTGATCGTTTGGTCGAACAGCGATTGCACGAGCGAGTAGCGGTCTTCAGACAGATCGGCATTGAAGTTCACCTTCGCGCGCTTGACGATCGCCTGCGGGTCCGGATATCCGGCGGGAATCTTGCTGCCGAAGCTCGAGTACGCGAGCACCGGCAGGCGCGAGATCTTTGGATCGAGCAACAACTCCTGGCCCGCCTGGCTCAAGGTGAACTGCACAAACTTCTTCGCTTCAGCGGTGTTCTTTCCACCGGCGACCAACGCAATGTTGGCCGGTACGATCGACGTCATTGCCGGATAGACAAACTCGACGGGGAATCCTGAGTACCTGCCGGCCAAGCCGAAGAAATCGATCACCGGCCCCGCGCCGAACTGTCCGTTGTTGATGCCATCGGGCACACCGAAACTGCGCTCGGTAATCTGCGCGCTGTTGCCGGCCATTTCGAGCACCTTGCTCCAGCCGGCGTCCCAGCCTTCGCCCTGCAGGATCGTCTCCACCGTCAGATGCATCGTGCCGGAGCGCGACGGCGCGGTCATCGCGACGTGCCCGAACCACTCGCGCTTCAGCAAATCGTCCCATTCCTTCGGCGCGGCGAGCTTGTTGGCCTTCAGATAGCGTGTGTTGTACATGATGCCGTAGCCGGCAAGCGCCTGGCCTTTGTAGAAGCCCTGCGGATCGTTGATCGGATAGTTGCCGATCTTCGCCGGAATTGCCTTGTTGACGACATCCGGTGCGGCGATCAGCAGGTTGTCGCGCTTCAGCACTTCGAAGGCATCGGGCGCTGAGGCCCAGAACACATCGGGCCGTTGTCCGGCCGCCGTTTCGCGCACGAATGCGATCGCAGACACCGTACCCTTGTTCAGTATCTCGAGCTTGATATCGGGGTTGGCTTTTTCGAACGCAGCCTTGTAAGCCGCCGTCAGCTCTTTTGGAAACGACGTAATCACGGTCACGGTACCGGCGTGACTAGGTGTCATCGACAGCAGGCAGAGAATTCCGAAGGCGACTGCCGTCGGCAACATGAAGGGGCGCATCATCGTGTCTCCTTTGTTTCGTCGTAGCTCGCTGGACTTGCGAGCCGCTGTTCGCTGATTCTCGCAGACGTTGTCGTGTAGGTGCTGATCGCAGCGCTTGTTTTTACTCGAGGTAAACCGCCGGAGCCCCAGACAACCTCACGGAGTTGCGCTTCGCGTCAAGGCTATCCTTTGCGCATGACAAGCAGCGTCGTCCCCTTCGTGTCCACGGTCCGCGATACTCGCTCGCGGATTCCCGAGATCTTCGAGGGCCAGCGTGCGACCGCACTGCGCCTCCGCAGCTCGACCGCGGCCGAGCGCATCGCCAAGATCGTCAAGCTGCGCGACGCATTCATCGCCAACACGGAGGCCTGGTACGAGGCGGGCCACGCCGACTTCAGGAAGCCCCCGGCAGAAGTCGATCTGGCGGAGATTCTGCCCGTCGTCGTCGAGGCGAATGACGCCATACGCAACCTGAAAACATGGATGAAGCCGACCAGGGTCTGGCCGACCTTGCTCATGGCCGGCACGTCGGGCTACATCAAGTACGAGCCGCGCGGTCGCTGCTTGATCATCTCGCCGTGGAACTACGCGGTGAACCTGACGTTCGGGCCGCTGGTCTCCGCGATCGCGGCGGGCAACACTGCCATCATCAAGCCGTCTGAGATGACGCCGCACGTGGCCGCGGTGATGGCCAAGCTGGTGGGTGACGTTTTCTCGGAGGACGAGGTGGCGCTGCTCGAGGGCGATGCGACGGTGTCGCAGGCGCTGCTCGAGCTGCCGTTCGACCACATCTTTTTCACCGGCAGCCCGGCGATCGGCAAAGTCGTCATGGCAGCCGCCGCCAGGCATCTGACCTCGGTCACGCTCGAGCTCGGCGGCAAGAGCCCCACCATCGTGGACGACACGGCGAATCTCGATCTGGCCGCGCAGAATATCCTGTGGGGCAAGTACACCAACGCCGGCCAGACCTGCATCGCACCCGACCACATCTTCGTGCACG
Source organism: uncultured Burkholderiaceae bacterium (assembly GCA_964554145.1). Classification (GTDB taxonomy): domain Bacteria; phylum Pseudomonadota; class Gammaproteobacteria; order Burkholderiales; family Burkholderiaceae_F; genus JACCZX01. Next base: position 2,020 of record CAZKNV010000181.1, on the reverse strand, counting down.
AAAAGGTCAAAGACGTGTTCGTCGCCCGGTGCAAAACGCTGCTCGACAAAGCCTATGGCGCGGACGGCGAGGCGCAGAGGGCGAGCCCGCACCTGGCGCGCATCGTCAATCAGCGCCATACCGAGCGCCTGAAAGGCCTGCTCGACGACGCAACATCGCGCGGCGCGCGTGTGCTCGCCGGTGGCACGGTGTCGGTCGCGGACAGTTTCGTCGCGCCGACCCTGCTCGACAGCATTCCCGCCGACGCCAGGATCAACAGCGAAGAGATCTTCGGGCCGCTCCTGCCGATCTACAGCTTCTCGAATCTCGACGAAGTCATTCGCCGCATCAACGCCGATCCGAAGCCGCTGGCGCTCTACGTCTTCAGCCGCACCGAAGCGCACATCGAGCGCGTCATGAACGAAACCTCGTCGGGCGGCGCCTGCATTAACCACTCGGTGGTGCAGTATCTCCACGGGCGCTTGCCGTTCGGCGGTGTCAACAACTCCGGCATCGGCAACGCTCACGGCCGCTTTGGCTTCAAGACGTTCAGCCACGAACGCGCGGTGGTTCGCACCCGTCTGTCGCTGGCCGCCAAGCTCTTCGGGCCGGGCGAAACGCCACCCTATCTGCGGAAGGTCCTCAACTCGGTCCTCAAGTGGATCTGATGACCGCCTAGAAGCGGTGGTGCGCGCCGACGCCGAAGAGATAAAGCCTTCCCCGTAAATGGCGCTCGACAGACGGCCCGCTGCGCTGCGACATATTCGATAGAATCCGTCGACCCGTTGAGGGAGAAGGACCCACATGGCAACGTCCGTTCGCCTGATCAAGAAGTACCCGAACCGCCGCCTGTACGACACGCAGACCAGCACCTACATCACGCTGGCCGACGTTAAGCAACTCGTGCTCGAGAACGAAAACTTTCAGGTCATCGACGCCAAATCGAACGATGACCTGACACGCCAGATTCTGCTGCAGATCATTCTGGAAGAGGAAGCCGGCGGCCTGCCGATGTTCTCGGCGCCGATGCTGTCGCACATCATCCGGTTCTACGGCAACGCGATGCAGGGGATGATGGGGGCGTACCTGGAAAAGAACATCCAGGCGTTTATCGACATTCAGGGCAAGCTGCAGGAACAGAGCAAGGCGTTTTACGAGACCAACAAGATCGGGCCCGAGATGTGGACTCAGTTCGTCAACATGCAGGCGCCGATGATCCAGTCGATGATGTCCAATTACATCGAGCAATCCAAGAATCTGTTCGTGCAGATGCAGGAAAACATGCAGAACCAGGCGCGCTCGATGTTTACCGGCTATCCGGGGTTCCCGGGTGACAAAAAGTAGTTGATTCGATCGCGATGGCGGTAACGGTTGCCGAGCGCGCGCCGCGCAAGAACATCAGCAAGCGATGGCACGTACCGTCGGTGGGCTTTGTTTCTCTCGGCTGCCCCAAGGCGTTGGTCGACTCCGAACTGATCATCACGCAGCTGCGCGCCGAGGGGTATGCCACCAGCCCAAGCTACGACGGCGCCGACCTGGTGATAGTCAACACGTGCGGCTTTATCGATGCCGCGGTCAAGGAATCGCTGGACGCGATCGGTGAAGCGCTGGCGGAAAACGGCAAGGTCATCGTCACCGGCTGCCTCGGCGCGAAGAAGGACGGCGACCACAATCTCGTCGCAAAGGTTCATCCCAGCGTGTTGGCCGTCACGGGACCGCACGCCGCGGGCGAAGTGCTCGACCATGTGCATCGACATCTGCCGAGGCCGCACGATCCTTACACCGATCTCGTACCGCCGGCCGGCATCAAGCTGACGCCGCGTCATTATGCGTATCTGAAGATCTCCGAAGGCTGCAATCACCGCTGCAGCTTCTGCATCATTCCTTCAATGCGCGGCGATCTGGTGTCGCGGCCGATCGGCGACGTGATGCGCGAAGCCGAGAATCTGCTGAAGCAGGGGGTTCGCGAGTTGCTGGTGATCTCGCAGGACACCAGCGCCTATGGCGTCGACGTGAAATACAAGCTCGGATTTGTCGGCGG
>CAZKNV010000180.1:0-4593 GCA_964554145.1 uncultured Burkholderiaceae bacterium | reverse complement strand
GCATCCATCCGCATTGCGACCCAACGCATCTCATGTTTTAGGGTGAACAGGCCCTAACATCTGCGCCAATTTCGCCTTCGCGCGCGACAATCTCGAGCGCACCGTGCCGAGCTCGATGCCGGCAATCGCCGCTGCGTCCGCGTACGACATTTCCTGCAACTCCACCAGAATCAACACGTCGCGAAAAGGCGCCGGCAGTTTGCGTATCGCGGCATACAGCGTCTGCAGCGCGCGACTGCGCTCCAGTCGATCCGATGGCAATGCCGGGGCGTCATGCTCGCCCTGCAATTCAAGTAACGCTTCGAAGTCGTCCACGCCTTGCATGCGTTTGTCGGCCGTTCGATAGGCCCGGAATCGGGCCATACCGCATAGATATGCGGCGAGCGAGCCACGCGCCGGGTCGTATCCGTTCGAAGCGTTCAGCAATTCGACGAACACGTCCTGCGTTACATCGGCTGCCTGCGCCTCTGAGCCGGTCAGCAACCATGCAAATCGATAGACCGCGGCTTGATGGCGGCGATACAGCGCGGTAAATGCCGCTTCATCGCCTGAACAAGCCAGCTGTAGCTCCCGCATTTCGTCCATCGCGCTGCCGACCGGTTGCATTCGCGAATCGAACGCCTGGGCTGGCCGCGCTGCTGGATCGAAAGCCACCGAGCTCCCCACGTTGCTCATCTATCGACTATTGCGGGCGACAGACCAAATAGTTCCCGCGAGTTCGGGTCTTACTTTTGCAGCAACCGTTGCTCCGCCAGTTCGAGCGCATCGGGAACACCTCGCAAGACCACGACATCGCCGACCTGCAATCGCATGTCCGGACTCGGATCGGCGCCACGAATACCGCGTCGTCGTATCGACATGACTTCGGCGCCGATCACCGCCAGGTCGAGGTCCTGCAACGTCTCACCCACCGCGGCTGCGCCCGCATCGATCGGCACCGAGTGCAACCGCTCGTGCTCACCGTCGTCGATGGAGTCCTCGTCGTCGCCGCTTTGAAAGTGCCCGCGCAACAACCGGTAGCGCTGGTCGCGCGCTTCGCGCACGCGTTTGACGACTCTCGATAGCGGCACGCCTAATAGCACCAGCGCGTGCGAGCCGAGCATCAGGCTGCCCTCGAGAATCTCGGGCACCACTTCGGTAGCACCGGCGCGCGTCAGCCGCTCGAGATCGTGGTCGTCGTGAGTGCGCACGATCACCGCCAGGGTCGGCTTCAATTCGTGTGTGTGATGCAGTACCTTCAGTGCGGAGTGGGTATCGGCGTAAGTGATCACCAGCGCCGATGCGCGAGTGATGCCGGCGGCAACCAGCGCTTCGCGCCGCGCGGCGTCGCCGTAGACGACCGACTCTCCGGCCGCCGCCGCCTCGCGCACCAGATCGGCATCGACGTCGAGCGCAACGAACGGAATGCCTTCCTGGTCGAGCATCTTGCCCAGATGCTGTCCACTGCGGCCGAAGCCGCAGATCACGACGTGCTTGTCGGTCGCAATCGCGCGTTGCGCGATCTTCGCAATCTCCAGCGATTTAAGTAGCCACTCGGATGAAACAAGCCGCAATACGATGCGATCGGAATACTGCAGCAAGAACGGCGCTGCCATCATCGACAGCAGCATCGCCGCCAGCACGACCTGCAGCACGAGCTCATCGATCAGCGCAAGGCCGCCGGCCTGTCCGAGCAACACGAACCCGAATTCGCCGGCGCTTGCCAGCGCGAGCGCCGTTCTGATCGCGGTGCCTGCCGTCGCGCCGAAGCCGCGCGCCAGAGCGAAGATCAGGGTGAACTTGAAGGCAACCGGAACGATCAACGCCAGTATTACCCAACCCAGGTTGTCGATCACGACCCGTGCGTTCAGCAGCATGCCGATCGTGACGAAGAACAACCCAAGCAGTACGTCGCGAAAGGGCTTGATGTCCTCCTCGACCCGGTGCCTGAATTCAGTTTCGGAAATCAGCATGCCGGCGATAAACGCGCCAAGCGCCAGCGATAATCCGGCTGCTTCGGTAAGCCACGCCAGCCCAAGCGTCACGAACAGCAGGTTAAGCGTGAAAAGCTCCTGCGACTTGCGGCGCGCAACGATATGAAACCACCAGCGCATCGCCCGTTGTCCGCCGACCAGCAACAAGGTCAACAACACCGCGGCCTTCAGCAGCGCGATCGCCAGGGTTTGCGCCATCACTCCAGCTTCTGCTCCGAGCGCAGGAACGATCACCAGCAGCGGGACGACGGCAAGATCCTGGAACAGCAGCACGCCGACGATGCGCTTGCCGTGTTCGGTATCAAGCTGCACGCGCTCGGCCAGCATCTTCATCACGATGGCAGTCGATGACATCGCCAGTGCGCCGCCGAGCGCGAACGCACCGACCAGATTCACGTTGAAATAGCCGCCGATCGCCCATCCGGCTACCAGCGTCATAAGCACCGTCAACACAACCTGCGCGCCTCCCAGCCCGAACACGGTGCGCCGCATGGCCCTTAACTTCGGCAGCGAGAACTCGAGGCCTATGGAGAACATCAGGAACACGACGCCGAACTCGGCCAGATAGCGCGTGTCTTCGCTGTCGGGCAGCAACGCCAGCGCGTGCGGCCCGATCAGGATGCCGACCGTGAGATACGCGAGTAGCGGCGGCAAGTGCAACAGTCGAAACGCAACCACTCCGACCACGACAGTGGCCAGCAGTAACAGCGCGAACTCGAGACCCGATGTCATCTATGAAGAAACGGCAGCCGGGCGGACCATCGCGTGCAGGATGCGCGAAGCGCGCCGAGAGCAAAACCCGTGCCAGAAAGAATTGGAGATGTATTATCGCTGGCCGCTTTTACATTTCAACGTCTGACATTCAATGTCCGTGACTTCTCCCAGCCTTGTTGCGACCCCCGCCGCACTCGCGCTTGCGCGTGAGGTGTTGCAGATCGAAGCACAGGCGATCATGGCATTGATAGATCGCATCGACGGCGCTTTTTCGCAGGCGGTCGACCTGCTGCTCGCCAGCGACGGCCGGGTCGTCGTCAGCGGCGTCGGCAAGAGCGGACACATCGCACGCAAGATCGCAGCGACGCTTGCCTCGACCGGAACACCGTCGCACTTCGTGCATGCCGCCGAAGCCGCGCATGGCGATCTTGGAATGATTACGCGCGGCGATGTGCTGCTGGCGCTGTCGTACTCGGGCGAAGGCGATGAATTGCTGACGATATTGCCGGTCGCGAAACGCCAGGGAACACCGTTGATCGCAATCACCGGCAACTCGGCCTCCGCGCTGGCGAAGCTGGCCGACGTGCACATCGATGTGCGTGTCGAAAAGGAAGCGTGTCCGCATAATCTCGCGCCGACCTCATCGACGACTGCCATGCTGGCGATGGGCGATGCGCTGGCGATCGCGTGTCTGAATGCACGCGGCTTTTCGCCGGCGGATTTTGCGCGCGCTCATCCCGGCGGCGCATTGGGACGCAAGCTTCTAACCTACGTGCACGATGTGATGCGCACCGATGAGCGGATTCCGATCGTTGCCATCGGCGCGAGCGTGATGGATGCGCTGCACGAGATCACGCGCAAGCAGATCGGCGTGACTGCTGTCGTCGATGAACGCGGCGTGCTGGCGGGGATATTCACCGATGGCGATTTAAGGCGCCTGCTCGAGCGAGTGGGCGACGTGCGCGGTGTCAAGGTCGCCGACGTCATGACGCGCAGCCCACTGACGATCTCGCCGGACGTGCTGGCCGCCGAAGCAGCGCAGACAATGGACCAACGCCGCAAGAATGTGCTGCTGGCCGTGAATCAGGCGGGCGAACTGGTCGGTGCGTTGAGCATGCCCGACCTTCTGGCTGCCAAGGTCATCTGAATGCTCGCGAAGACGTTGACAGCAGAGCAGCGTGCTGCGCGGGTGCGTTTAATGGTTTTCGACGTGGATGGTGTGCTGACCGACGGGCGGCTTTACTTCGGCCCGCAGGGCGAAGCTATGAAGGTCTTCGATGTGCGAGACGGGCATGGCGTGAAGATGTTGATTGAAAATGGTGTCGAAGTCGCCTGGCTGTCTGCGCGCAACTCCGACATCGTCACTGCACGAGCGCGCGAGCTCGGCGTCGCTCGCGTGCTGCAAGGCCGGTCGGACAAAGCGGGCGCGTTTGTAACGCTTCTTGCCGACGCGGCAGTCAGCAGCGACGACACCGGATACATCGGCGACGACCTGCCGGACCTGCCGGCCATGCGCTCTGTCGGCTTTGCCGCCACCGTGGCCGACGGCTGTGAAGCCGCCAAGACCGCTGCACACTGGATCACACCGCAACGCGGCGGCCGCGGCGCAGTAAGAGCGCTCGCCGAGTTCATCCTGCGTGCGAAAGGCGTTGATCCGCAGACGATGGTGCAAGGATGAGGGACCGTATCACTGCGTTCGTCGCGATCATGCTGCTGGCTTCGCTGGCCGGGGTCAGCTACTGGTATTCGCAAACCGCGCGGCTAAAGAACCTTGCCGCTCCGGTATCGCGCGAAGGCGCTGACTTTATCGTCAACGGCGTGACGCTGACCCAGTTCGACGACACGGGCAGGGCGACCAATCGGCTGCACGCAGACGAGCTGGCGCATTTCTCGGTGGACGACCACT
>CAZKNV010000179.1:0-4594 GCA_964554145.1 uncultured Burkholderiaceae bacterium | reverse complement strand
GCCGGCTGAACTACGCCTCGGTCGGCAATGGCAGCGCGTCACATTTGTCGATGGAATTGCTGAAGACCGAGGCGGGCCTGTTTCTGGTTCACATTCCATTTAACGGCGCGCCGCCTGCGGTGCAAGCTGCTGCTGCTGCGGGTGACGCGCAGGCGATCATGTCGAACCCGACATCGCTGCTGCCGGTGGCGCAATCAGGCCGGATAAGGCTGCTCGCCGTGACCAGTCGCGAACGATGGCCGGCACTGCGTGATCTGCCGACCGTGAATGAGAGCGGCTTTCCGGGCTTCGAAGCGATCGCATGGAACGGATTCGTGGCGCCGGCCGCCACACCGCGTGCGCTGATTGGAGAGCTCAATCGGGAGATCAACGCGATCCTCGCAATGCCGGATGCCCGCTCGCGCATCGAAGCGGCCGGATGGCAGATCGGCGGCGGCACGCCGGAGGCATTCGGCGCGTTCATGCAGGCCGAACGCGCGCGCTGGCAACCGGTGATCAGGCGCAGCGGCGCGCGGCTGGACTGAGAAGTCCTGCAAAGCTACTGCGCGGGCCGATCTTGCGCCTGCGATGCTCAACGTACGTCTTGCACGCCTGCGCTCCTCGGCTCAACCTCGGTCCGCTCGCTACGCTTTCCAGAACTTCTCTAATTCATCGTGATCGCATCGGCAGCGGCCAGCGAGGACAGGAGCGCCGCGTTGATCTCCCCCATCGAGACGCCGACCAATTGTGCGGCTCGCTCGGAGCCGACAGCGTCACCGCGCTCGATCACTTCGGCCAGCGCAAGGTAAACGCCATAGATGCCTTCGTGTGCGCGCACTGCGTCGAGCACCGGCCGCGGCAACGCCGCCGAAGCGAACAGGCGTTCGTGCGAATGCCCGGTGATTTGTTGCAACAGCGAAAAGGCGCCGACGACAAACAAGTCGTCGCGCATGCCGCCGCTTCGGTCTGCCAGCGCCTCGAGAAAGAATCCGCGTTGCACCGCCATGTAGATGAGCGGCATCGAGCGCGCGCATGAAGACGACACGCCGAGCAGCAGCACCAGCCAACGCACCAACCGCTTGTAGCCCAGCACGAGAATCGCGTGGCGCACCGAGGTAATCGGCGTGGTTGTGCCGCTGGGCGCAAACGCCGGACTGTTGATCACCGACAGCAGCAGCAACGCCAGGCTCGGTTCGTTCTTGAACGCGCGTTCGAGTGCGATCACATCGGCATCACTCTGAATCAGCCGCACGATGTCGAGCACCGCACGGCGCGTGGGTTCGAGGCCGGCCGAAGGATCGACCGTCGGTTCGTCCAGCGGCCAGCCGATCGTCGCCTGGGCGCCGCGTGCGAGCGCGCACTCGACATCGGCGCGCGTATGCACGTCTCGCGCCCACAGCTCAGGCCCGCCACCATGCGCCTTGCCATTTTCAGCTCCATCCACGACTGCGGCGAACAATCGTTGCCAATCGCGCGGCAACGGATGCGCGAACTGACGCAGGACGAATCGCATTCCATCGCGATGCGCGGCTTCGAGCAACGGCAGCTTCGGCGCCGTCAGCGACTCAGCGCTTAATTCGAGCATGACGTTACGTGCGCCGCGCCATTCCCCGATTGCGGCCAAGTCCGAGTTGAGCGAAGAGGGCACGGGCGCGAGCACGATAATGCCGCGCGGCGACGTTGGTGTTTCATTTGCCAGCGCGGCGATAACAGGGCCCAGAGTTGACGTCGACGAATTCTCTGCAGGACCTGGTGTTGTTCCGACTTCTATCCGCATTCCAAGAACGCGGCGGTCGCGCGCAACGATCGGCCGCCAACCGATGCGCAAGTGGTCCAGCGCGGCAACTTCGCCCGCAGCCTGCTGATGCGCCGCATCGTCGGTTCGTAGGCGGGAGCCGTCCATACCTGATCTTCGGCGTTACCCGGCCGTCACTTGAATGGGTGGAGCCCCAAAAAGAGCCGCTTCAGCGTTACTTGCGCGCTTAACCTGCCATCGCTCCGGCAAGCTCCGGCTCCGCTGTTTTACGCGTGCGACAATCGCGCGCTTTTGTCTCGCCAGGCTGCCTTCGGCTACCGTCCGCTGCCGTTTCTTCGCGATTCGCCCACCACTTCCCCGGATCGATGCCGCTTTTCGCTTCCACGATTTTGCTGTCGGCGTTTCTGCTGTTCCTGGTGCAGCCGATCATTGCCAAGCAGATCCTGCCGTGGTTTGGCGGCACGTCGGCCGTATGGACCACCTGCCTGGTGTTCTTTCAAGTGGTCCTGCTGGCGGGGTATACCTACTCGCATCTGATCACGCGCTATCTAGCGCCAAAACAGCAGGCGCGCCTGCACATTACGTTGCTCGTCGTGAGCCTGCTGTTTCTGCCGATCGTTCCGAGCGACGCGCTGAAGCCCGCGGCCGGCGTCGATGCCGCGTTGCGCATTCTGCTGCTGCTGGTGGCCACGATCGGGCTGCCGTACTTCCTGCTGTCGTCAACCGGTCCGCTGTTGCAGAAATGGGTGGCGCCGCGCTTTCCCGAAAAGTCCGTCTATCGGTTGTTCGCATTGTCGAATTTCGGATCGCTGATCGGATTGCTTGCGTTTCCGTTTGCAATCGAACCGTTTTCCACGTCGCGCGCACAGTCGATCGCCTGGAGCGTGGCATATGCGCTGTTTGCACTCGCGTGTGCGGTGTCTGCCTGGAAGGCGTCGCAATCGGCGGCTCAATCCGGTGTTGCCGCTGCGCGCTCGGTCGCGGAGGCCGAGGGTCCGGCACCGCGGCTCGCCGACTATGCGCTCTGGCTCGCGTTCGCCGCTCTTGGCTCCGTACTGCTGCTTGCCACCACCAGCCACATCACGCAGAACATTGCATCGGTTCCGTTCCTGTGGGTGCTGCCGCTTTCGCTGTATCTGCTGACCTTCGTCGTCGCATTCGAAGGCCGCGGCGGGCGCGGCTGGTATCAGCGCAGCTGGTTCGTCTTTCCGACCCTACTGTTGCTGGTGGCCATGGCGGCCGGTTTGTCCGCCAATCGCGGCGTGCTCGATGTCAGCCTGGCCGTGCCGCTGTACACCGTGGGCATGGCGATGGCGGCATTTTTCTGCAACGGCGAATTGGCGCTAAGCAAGCCGGTACCGCGCTATCTGACGCAGTTTTATCTGACGATTTCGCTCGGCGGCGCGCTGGGCGGGCTGCTGGTCGGCCTGGTCGCACCGCGTGTTTTCCCGACGTATTTCGAATTGCCGCTGGCGCTGGTGCTGCTCGCTTCGCTGGCGGTGTTCGTCTCGCTGAAGACGCGCTGGCTGATCGGCCCGGCGGTGGTTGCGACGCTGGCGACCGCGTGGTTCGGCAGCGAGTACATCGGATTTTTGCGCGACGACGTGGTGTACATGCACCGCAACTTTTACGGCACGTTGCGGGTGCGCGAGCAGGGCGAAGGTGATCAGCAAGTGCGCCGGTTATTGCACGGCGTCATCCTGCACGGTGAGCAGCAGACGATCAATCCAAAGCGGCTCGAGCCCGGTACGTACTACGCACGATCATCGGGCGTCGGGCGCGCGATCGAAGCGAAACAGGAAAATGGGCCGGTGCGGCTTGGCTTCGTCGGCCTGGGTGTCGGCACCTTGTCGGCCTATGGCCGCGCCGACGACGTAGTGCGCTTTTACGAGCTCGACCCGGACGTGCTGGCGCTGGCGAAGAATCAATTTTCGTACCTGAACTCTTCACCTGCGACGATCGATTACGCGATCGGCGATGCGCGCCTGTCGATTGAGCGTGAACTCGCAGCAGGCGGCCCGCAACGCTACGACGTGCTGGCGATCGACGCTTTTTCGAGCGACTCGATCCCGGTTCATCTGATTACCTATGAAGCGGTGGAGCTTTATTTCCGGCACCTGAAGCCCAACGGTATCCTCGCGGTTCACATTTCCAATCGCTTTCTGGATTTGAAGCCCGTGCTTGCGAATATCGCGCGGGCTGCCGGCTTGACCGTAAGGCTGGTCACCGATTCGCCGCCCGACGACAGTTCGGCATCGGTCACCGACTGGGTATTGATCGCACGCTCACCGCAAGCGTTCGAAGACAAGCGACTCGCCGAAGTGGTCGAACCGATCGAACCGAATCCGCACTTCTCGCTCTGGACCGATCAATTCAACAACCTGATCGACGTATTGAAGTCGAACCCGATCAACGAGCTGCGCCGGTTGATCGGCTTCAGCTAACGATCACGGGCACGTCGTTCGCTTCCCGCTATTCGCCTCGCTTTCTGTCTTCGCTCTCGTAATCCATGCCAACGCAACGCAACTCACGCATCGTCGTCAAGAACTCGCGCGTCCACGGGCGCGGTGTTTACGCAGCGCGCCGGTTAAAAGCCGGCGAGAACATCATCGAGTACAAGGGCCAGCGCATTGCCTGGAAGGAAGCCGATCGCCGCCAGCCATCGGACCCGGAAGATCCGTATCACACGTTCTTTTTTTCGCTCGACGACCAAAAGACGGTGATCGATGCAGGCGTCGGCGGCAACGCGGCGCGCTGGATCAACCATTCGTGCGACCCGAACTGCGAAACCGAGGAGACTGATGACGGGCGCGTGTTCATCCAGGCGCTACGCGATATCCGCGCTGGCGAAGAGCTTAA
>CAZKNV010000178.1:0-4598 GCA_964554145.1 uncultured Burkholderiaceae bacterium | reverse complement strand
CTCGACGACGTCCCAAAGGCAGGTCATCTCCACCCAACGCTTGCGCGTCGAGGCGTTCTCGCGTTTTGGGGAAAAAGAAAAGACCTCGCAAGTCGTAACGCTGTCTCAACAGCAGCAGCTGGCGCAGCTGCACCGCCTTTGAGTCGTCGTCGAGGAGCGGAGCCGAGGCGCGGGCTTTCGGGCCTGCCTGTTTGAGTGAGCGAAGCGAGCGAGTTTGCAGGCCCGGCGCCTCGGCGAGTACCGCAGAGAAGGCACGAAGTGCCCGACGACGAGGCGGCGCAGCTGCGCCAGCTGCTGCTGCGCGACTTTTCTACTGCTTCTCAGCCGCCGGCGGTGTTTTTTCTTTCTGAGTCAACGGACGTGCCGGCTCCTGCCTGAAATTCACGGTCAGTTGCGACGTCTTCGGATAACCGGATGCATCAAGTGTGATGTTCCATTCGTCGGGATCGAACCCGATCAGCGGTGCGGTGCCTACCGTCGCTACCGGAACGCCCTCTGCTTGCGTAAGCCGCTTGAGCTCGACAGAGTCGTCGCCGGTTTCGATCGTTCGCTCGGCGAACGGTATGCCGCGCTTGACCAGGAAGTCGCGCGCGGTGTTGCAGGGCGGGCATTTGCCGGCGGTGAAAAGCATGACCGGATAACTCGATGCCGCACGCCGGACCTGGTAGGGCAGCAGCGATTGAACTTGTTCGCCGATCTGCCGCAGATCGATGCGCAAAAGATTCTGCGCATCCGGCGGCGGGCGGTCGCCGTAGTTGATCTGTCCGCGGGAATCGGTCCAGCGGTAAAGAAACTTGCGCACTTCCTTGTCGGGGTCCGCCGGCGCCTGCGCCAACACCGGTGACAGCATCAGTCCAATCATCGCGGCGGCGACGAATGCAGACAATGAGGTCGACAATTTCATCAGTTCAGCTCTTCTTGGCAGGTGAGTTGCCGGATGCCGGGCGATCTGTCGCGTCGGGCGGCAGGATCGGCTTGGGTGGCTCGGCGCGATAGGTAGGCGGCAACACGATCTGCGCCGGATAGCCGGCCGCGTTCAACGCGATCGACCAGGCGGCCTCCTTGAAGCCGAGGTGCGGCGTGCGACCCAGCGTCATCACCGGCACTGAAGTCGTGCCGACTCTGCGCTGCAACTCCGCAGCATCCACATCGGTATCGACCACCACTTCCTGGTATGGAGCGCCACGCCGCCGCAGCCACGCGCGAGCAGATTCGCAGGGGCCACTATCGGCTGCCGTGTACAGGGTGATCGGAAAAGTCGTCATTGCCTTGCGCAGCTCGAAGGAAAATCCGCCGGTCGGATCGCCAGCCTCGGTACGGCTGCGACCATCGATACGAGAAAGATTCTTGGCGTCCGATGGCGGCGCATCGCCGTAGTTGACGCGGCCAGTGGAGTCAGTCCAGCGGTACTGCGCGAATGCCGGCAACGCAGCTGCCAGCAGCGCAGAGACCAGCACCGCACATTCCAGTGGGTAGCGATTCGATTTCATTGCCCTAATTAACCATACCGTTGTGTCTTAACAGCGCGTCGATCGTCGGCTTGCGGCCGCGAAACGCGACGAACGATTGCAGCGCCGGCCGACTGCCTCCAACCGCGAGTATTTCGTCTCGAAACCGGCCCCCGATCGATGCGTTCAACACGCCGGCTTCCTCGAAGGCTGAATAGGCATCCGCCGATAACACCTCGGCCCATTTGTAGCTGTAATAGCCTGCGGCGTAACCGCCGGCGAAGATGTGCGAGAAAGCGTGATGAAAACGGTCGTATTCGGGCGGAACCAGCACCGAAACTTCGCGCCGGACGTCGGCCAGCAGCTTCATCACGCGCGCTTCATCGGTCATTTCAGCGCCCGAATGCAGCAGCATGTCGAACAGCGCGTATTCGAGCTGGCGCACGGTGAACATTCCGCTTTGGAAACTCTTTGCGGCCAGCATCTTTTCGAACAGCTCGCGCGGTAGCCTGGCGCCGGTGTCGACGTGCTCGGTCAGCATCTGCAGAACCTCCCATTCCCACGCGAAGTTCTCCATGAACTGCGACGGCAACTCGACCGCGTCCCACTCGACACCCTGAATGCCCGAGACCGACGGCTCATCGACCCGCGTCAACATGTGATGCAGCCCATGGCCGAACTCGTGGAACAGAGTCAGCACTTCGTCGTGCTTGAAGGTGGCCGGCTTGCCACCCGACGGGCGCGACAAATTGCACGTCAGAAACGACACCGGCGTTGCGAGTCCGGTGCGCCGCGCGCGGCGGCTGCGGGCGTCGTCCTGCCAGGCTCCACCCTGTTTGTGATCGCGTGCGTAAAGATCGAGATAGAACTGCCCGACCAGTTCCCCCTGCAAATTTTCGATCCGGAAAAAGCGCACATCTGGATGCCATGCCGGCGCACTCTCCTCGCAAATCGCCACGGCAAACAGCGTTTCGACTACCTTGAACAGTCCGGCCAGAACGCGCGGCTCGGCGAAGTACTGCTTCAGCTCCTGCTCGGAATACGAGTAGCGCCGCTCGCGCAGTTTTTCGCTGGCGTACGACACATCCCAGGGCTGCAGATCGGCAATGCCGAGCTCGTTTTGCGCGAACTTGCGCAGCTCCGCCATGTCGCGTTCCGCGTACGGCTTCGCGCGCCGCGCAAGATCGCGCAAGAATTCCAGCACTTCGGACGGGCTTTCGGCCATTTTCGGCACCAGCGAAACTTCGGCGAAATTTTTATAGCCGAGCAACTGCGCATGTTCGCGCCGCAGTTTCAGTAACTCGAGCATTAACGGGCCATTGTTCCATTCGGGTTTGCCGAACTCCGAGGCCCGCGTGTAATACGCGCGATAGAGCTGCTGCCGCAACGCGCGGTCGTCGGCGTAATCGACGATCGCCGACCAGCTCGGAAACTGCAGTGAAATCTTGTAGCCTGTCTTGCCGTCGGCCTGCGCCGCCTCGGCCAGCATTTGAAGCGCGTCCTGTGGCACGCCGGCCAGAGCACTGGCATCCTCGATGTAAAGCGCGAAAGCGTTGGTTGCATCCAGCACGTTTTCGGCGAATCGCGTCGACACCTGCGATTCGCGCGCTCGGATCTGCTTGAAGCGCTGCTTCTGATCGACTGCCAATTCAGCACCGCCAAGGCGAAAGTCGCGCAGTTCGTTTTCGACGACCTTACGCCGCGCAGCCGGCCAATCGTCAAAGTCGCGCTCGGCTGCAAGCGCCTTGAACTTTGCGTACAGCGCTTCGTTTTGCGACAGCTCGGTCCAGAACGCGGTGAGTTTCGGCAGGTTGTCGTTGTACTGCTCGCGCAATTCCGGCGTGTCGACCACGGCGTTCATGTGCGATACCGCGCCCCACGCACGACCGAGCCGATCGGTCGCTTCGTTCAGCGGTTCGACCACCGTATCCCAGCTCGCGGCAACTTCGGGCGCAGTGATGAGTGACACCACACTGCGCGCCTCATCCAGCAATTGATCGACCGCCGGCGTGACGTGCTCGGATTGAATCTCTCCAAAGCGTGCCAGGCCGGAAAAGTCGAGCAAAGGATTCAGGCTGTCCTGTTTTCGCATATTGAGGTTCATCGTTGTGCGCGGCGCTCGGCCGCTTCTACGGTGTTGGTAAGCAGCATCGTGATCGTCATCGGTCCAACGCCGCCCGGCACCGGCGAAATCCAGCCTGCCACCTGGCTGACATTCTGAAAGTCGACGTCGCCCGCGAGTTTGCCCTCCGGCGTCTTGTTCGTGCCGACATCTATCACCACCGCGCCGGGCTTGACCATGTCAGCCGTCACCAGATGGCGGCGGCCGACGGCGGCAACGAGTATGTCGGCCTGGCGCGTGATCGATGCAAGATCACGCGTCTTGCTGTGCGCCACCGTGACGGTGGCATTGGCCGCCAGCAGCAACATCGCCATTGGCTTGCCGACCATGTTCGAGCGGCCGAGCACGACTGCGTGGCTGCCTTCGATCGGCACATCGATCGACTCCAGCATCTTCATCACGCCGTACGGAGTGCAAGAACGAAAGTATGGCTTCCCCATCAAGGTCAAGCCGGCGTTGGTTGCGTGCAGGCCATCGACGTCCTTTTCGAACGCGATCGACTCCAGCACCCTTGCCGAACTGATGTGTTTGGGCAGCGGCGTCTGCACCAGGATTCCGTGCACGTTATCGTCGGCGTTCAATTCGGCGATGCGCGCCAGCAGCGTTGCTTCCGGCGTATCCGACGGCATCTGGTAGATCCACGAGCGAATGCCGATCTGGTCGCACGCCGCGCCCTTGTTGCGGACGTAAATTGCGGAAGCCGGATCATCGCCGACCAGGATCACCGCCAATCCCGGCTGATGGCCGGCTATGGCAAGTGCCTCGATGCGTGGCACCAGGTTACGACGAAGCTCTGCGGCCAGTGCCTTGCCATCGATAATCCGCGCTGTCACGTCGCCCGCCCTGATAAAACGCGCGAGTTTAGACGCAGCAAACTCGCGCACTACTGGCGCAGCGCGCCTCCTGCGAGCACGGTGCGCATCAGATCGGCCACGGTATTTGCGTTCATCTTGTCCATGATGTTGGCGCGGTGCGCCTCGACCGTCTTGATCGAAATACCGAGATCGTCGGCGATCTGCTTGTTCAAC
>CAZKNV010000177.1:0-4599 GCA_964554145.1 uncultured Burkholderiaceae bacterium | reverse complement strand
GTGCCGTAATAACCCTGGCCGATAAAGCTGCGATACACCTTGTTCTTTTCGGCGATCGCCCGAACTTTCGCGAGCGCTTCCTCCTCGTTGATCGCCTTGGGCAGCGACAGCGGCGCAGTCAGCTTGATCGTTGACGGCACGATCGCATCGACGAATGAGTCGAGCGACGATGCGCCGACGACCGCCAGCATCTCGGCGATCTCGGCATCGTTCGGGCCGATATGCCGGGAATGAAAATCGTTATGAGCTTCCAGCTCAGACAGCGTTGGCATGGCTATTTGGTGGCGTCTACGTTCGAGCGATATGTGGCAGCGTCCATTAGCCTATCCAGCGCTGCACTGGTTTTCATCTTGAAAATCCAAGCGTCGTACGGTCCAGAGTTCAGCTTCTGCGGCTCGCTTTCGAGCGCCTCGTTGAAGGCGACGACATCGCCGTCGACCGGGGCATAAATATCCGACGCCGCCTTGACCGATTCAACAACACCGGCCGTTTCGCCCGCCTTTAACGTCTGGCCGATCTTCACGTCGCCGACGAACACCAGGTCCCCCAGCATGTCCTGCGCGGCGTCGGTAATGCCGACCCATAACAGACCGTCATCGCCCTGCTTGACCCACTCGTGAGTCGGCGTGTATTTCAGATTGCCAGGAAATTGCATCTCGAACTCCGTGATCGCTGATTGATGTCCACTAAACCAGAACCTTGCCATTGCGCACGAACGGCATCTTGACGATCTGCGCGTTCAGCAGTTTGCCGCGCACGTCGACCCGGACCGTGTCGCCTGCCTTCACTGCGAGCGGCACGCGCGCCATGGCGATCGATGCCTGCAGCGTCGGCGAGAATGTGCCGCTGGTGACCTCGCCGTCACCCGCAGATGTGATGACCTTTTGGTGCGAGCGCAATACGCCGCGATCAATCAGCTTCAGGCCGACCAGTGCCGTGCGTGCGCCCGCATTTTCTTGCGCGCGCTCGAGCGCACCGCGTCCGATAAAATCGCGCGGCGTTTTCAGATCGACGGTCCACGCGAGTCCCGCATCGAGCGGCGATATGTCGTCGCTCATGTCGTTGCCGTACAGATTCATTCCGGCTTCCAGCCGCAGCGTGTCGCGTGCGCCAAGGCCGATTTGCGCAACACCCGCGGCTTTGAGTTCGCTCCACAGCTGCGCAGCGGCGTGCGCCGGCAAAATGATTTCGAATCCGTCTTCGCCCGTATAGCCGGTGCGAGCGATAAACATATCGTCGGCTTCGACAGCAAAGAACGCACCGAGATTTTCGGTGGCACTACACGTCGAAGGCCGCGCCTGCCAGAACTTGACACGAGCGTTCGGCCCCTGCACTGCAATGATCGCGAGGTCGTCGCGTGGCGTAATTCGCACGTCGAAGCGGCGATCGGCTGCGACCTGCCGCATCCATGCAATGTCCTTATCAGCAGTCGATGCGTTGACGACGACCCGAAACCAGTCGTCGCGCATGAAGTAAACGATCAGATCGTCGATCACACCGCCAGCTTCGTTCAGCATGCACGAATAGAGCGCCTTGCCGGGCTGTGTCAGCTTGTCGACGTTGTTGGCGATCAACGCGCGCAGAAATGATCGCGCATCTGCTTCGATATCCACCGGACGCATGTGCGAGACATCAAACATGCCCGCATCGCGCCGCACCGCCTGATGCTCTTCGATCTGCGAGCCGTAGTGAAGCGGCATCTCCCAGCCGCCGAAGTCGACCAGCTTTGCGCCGGCAGTGGCGTGGATTTCGTACAGCGGAGTGCGTTTAAGCGGCATGCGGCTCCAGAAGCAAAGGTTCACGAACCGGCGATGTGTCGGTGCGCGCCCCTCTGTCCTTTTGCCTGAGAGTTCGCAAGTCAACTACGACTCGCTGCACCTTCGGCGCCGCCGATTCAACGGCGGTCTCTCCAGAGTCGCTCGCGCGAGGCGGTTTTCGATACCTGAGCGATTACGGGCGTTGCGCCTTCGGCGGTGACTCGTACAGCAGTCGAATCACGCTCTCCCGCGTCGCGCTATGAGCGATGGCGAAGAATATCAGGTCCGAACGCGCTCGGCGCTCAGCATCTTGCGCAGCGACTCGAAGTCGACCGGCTTCACCAGGTAGCGGTCAAAGCCCGCATCTTCGGCGCGCCGGCGATCTTCATCCTGACCATAACCGGTGACCGCGATCAGCATTGCATCTTCCACTTCGGGTACTACGCGCAGCCGGCGCGCCAGTTCATAGCCGTCGATGTCGGGCAAACCGATGTCGAGCAGCATCGCGTTCGGCCGCTCGCTGCGCGCGCACGCAATCGCCGACCGCGCATCGTGCGCCTTAAACACCGCGTGGCCGTCGAGTTCGAGCATCATCGCCAGCGACTCTGCCGCATCGACGTTGTCGTCGACCACCAGGATTCGCAGCGCGCGCGGCGGTGGCAAAGTCAATGGTCCGCCCGCAGGCTCGGCCGCATGGTCAGCAATTTCGGCTCCAAGCAGCCTGGGCAATCCGACAGTAAAGCGGCTGCCGCGACCGCTGCCTTCGCTGGCGGCTTCGATCGTGCCGCCGTGCAGGTCCACCAGCGTTTTCACCAGTGATAGGCCGATGCCCAGGCCGCCTTGCGCTCGATCGAGTGTTCTTTGGCCTTGCGCGAACAGCTTGAACACTTGCGGCAGCAAGTCGGCGTCCATTCCCTCGCCATTGTCAATGACGTCGACCTCAACGCGCTCGGCGCTGCCGGCGACCGCAACGCGAATCGTCCCGCCGTACGGCGTGTACTTGGCGGCGTTGTTCAGCAGATTTGAGAACACCTGTGTCAGCCGCACCGGATCACCTTGCACCAGCACCGGCTGCTCGGGCAGTTCGGTGTTAATGCTGTGACGCCGGCTGTCGATCAACGGCAATGATTGTTCGATCGCTGCCGTGATAACCGATCGCAAGTCGAGCGCCTCGGGATCAAGCGCGATCAGCCCGCGCGTCACCCTGGAAACGTCGAGCAGGTCATCGACGATCGTGTTCATATGCCGGGCTTGCCGCACGATGATTTCGCTGGTCTCTCGCACGCGCTCGGGTTCATTGCTCATCAGCCATAAAATCTCGGCCGCGTTGCGAATCGGCGCCAGCGGATTGCGCAGCTCGTGCGCCAGCATCGCCAGAAACTCGTCCTTGCGGCGATCGGCCTCGCGCAAGGTTTGTTCGCTTCGCCGCAACGCAATCGAAGCCTGTTCGAGCTCGGTCACGTCTTCGGTAATGCCTAGCAATGAAACGATGAGGTCGTTGTCATCGCGTTCCGGGACGATGCGCGTGCGCAGTTCACGCCCGTTGTGCAACCACGGCAGCGACGTGTTCTCTCCGGAATCCAGTGATTGGCGACATGCGAATTCGAAGGGATCACACAGTTCAGCGGCAAGTCCAGCCTCGCGCCCGGTCTTGCCGATAAACGCCTGGGCCGGAATACCCACCAACTGCTCGATCTGCGCCGAGACGTAAAGGTGCCGCAGATCGAGATCGAGCCGGAACACCACGTCGGGCAGATTTTCCACTAGCGCAGCGAACTGGCGCTCGCGCTCGGCCAGCGAGCGCGCCGAACGTACGCGCCCGGTATCTTCCTGGCAAGCGCAGAAAACACCGGCGACGTTGCCGTCATCATCGACCGCCGGGCTGTACGAAAACGTGAAGAACGTTTCCTCCAGATAGCCGTTGCGCTCCATTAGCAACGGAACGCTCTCGTTCCAGGTGGCTTCGCCGGTCTCGAGCACGATGTCGACTTGCGGCCCGACAACCGGCCAGATTTCATGCCAGACCTCGGCCGCATTGCGTCCCAATGCATCCGGATGGCGAGCGCCGAGAATCGGCGCATATGCATCGTTGTAGAAATTGGTCAATGCGCTGCCCCACCATAAAAACATCGGGTAGCGCGATGCCAGGCAGATGCTCAACGATGTCTTCAGGCTGGCGGGCCACGTTCGCATCGGGCCGACCGGCGTGGCCGCCCAATCATGACTGGCGATGCGTGCTCCCGTTTCGCCGGCCAATCGCAGGCCCGGAGGAGTATGTGCGTCGCGACTTTTCATCGCGTGCTATCAGTCGTACGTACGTTATTGCCTACGCAGTCCAGAAAGTACCGGCCCGTGTCATCTTTCGCCAGCCCGTGAATATCCGTTCCGAAACCCGGATAGCGCGCGTTTAGCTCACGTGCGAATTGCAGATAGCGAACGATCGTCGCATTGATGCGCTCGCCGGGAATCAGCAGCGGAATGCCCGGCGGGTACGGCGTCAGGAGCACCGCAGTCACGCGGCCTTCGAGCTCGTCGATCGGCACGCGATCGATGGCGCTGTGTGCCATCTGGGCATAGGCGTCGGTGGGCTTCAGCACCGGCTCCATCTCGGACAAATACATTTCGGTCGTGAGCCGTGCGATATCGCTTTGGCGATAGATCGCATGCACCGAGTCGCACAACTGCCGCAAGCCCATTTTTTCGTACTGCGGAAAGCCTCGTAAAAACTCGGGCATCACGCGCCACAGCGGCTGGTTCTTGTCGTAGTCGTCCTTAAACTGCTGCAGCTCGGTGACCATCGTGTTCCAGCGGCCCTTGGTAATGCCGATCGTGAACATGATGA
>CAZKNV010000176.1:0-4601 GCA_964554145.1 uncultured Burkholderiaceae bacterium | reverse complement strand
CCTTCGGCCGTCGATCCGTCGCCGATCCACCCCGATGCGATCTTGCTGTCGCCCTTGATCGCGGAGGCCATCGCCCAGCCCACGGCCTGGATGAACTGCGTGCCCAGGTTGCCGGAGAGTGAAAAGAATCCCAGCTTGCGTGCCGAATACATCACCGGCAACTGGCGACCCTTCAGCGGGTCTTTCGAATTCGACAAAATCTGACACATCATCTCGACCAGCGGCATATCGCGCACGATCAGGTAACCCTGCTGACGATAGCTCGCAAAGAACATGTCGTCGGCGCCAAGCGCGAGACCATGCGCCACGGCAAGGGCTTCTTCGCCGAGGCACTGCATATAGAACGACGCTTTTTTCTGCCGCTGCGCCAGTTGCATCCGCGTGTCGAGCACGCGCGTTTTCATCATCGCGCGCAGACCGTTGCGCAACAGCTCCACATCGACCTGCGGCGCCCACGGCCCGACTGCGTTGCCGTCGTCGTCCAGCACGCGCACCAGGCTGTAGGCGTAGTCGTGCATCTGCGCCGCTGACGCGTGCACCGGCGGGCGATCGACGCTGCCGGCGGGTGCGAGCTTTAAGTAGGAGAAGTCAGGT
Organism: uncultured Burkholderiaceae bacterium; assembly: GCA_964554145.1. Classification (GTDB taxonomy): domain Bacteria; phylum Pseudomonadota; class Gammaproteobacteria; order Burkholderiales; family Burkholderiaceae_F; genus JACCZX01. The sequence goes on along the minus strand of CAZKNV010000176.1, from coordinate 4,007 downwards.
TTGTCTCCGGGGCGTGCCGGCGGCTCCGGCACCTGAAGCGTGAGGCGGGGCGGTTCGTTCTTGCCCATCTTGTCTCCAAAACTTGTGGTTCTGGTTGATATGCGCCAGCGTCGCGGATAGCGAATTCCTGCAAGTGCCTCAGCAAGTGGCAGGCCGGCGGTTTGCGCGTTGCGCAGCAGGGAGTGTGCACCACTTACTCGAGCGCAGCTCCACTAAACGTTTTATGGTGATCTTGATGCGGCGGATCACAGCGACCGCGCGGCTTGATACTGCTTGGGTTTGAGAATGCGCCTGGTGAAACTGGGGCGGCTACAGTGCGCCTTGCGACCACCGCCGATTAAATTCCTTCTGCGCACGTGCGAACTCATTTGCACATTTCATCGTTGCGCGGTTTTCGTGAGTTTGGCATTCGGGTGAGTGACGATAGAACTTCGTCCACGCGGCGTCCCGCCGGATTTTCTCCGCAGCGGCCTGCTCCGCGGCTGCGATCCGCAGCCGTTCGATGCGCTGCTTTTCAGCGATGAGCGCCATTGCTTGGGCGCGCTCTTTTTCAGCAACCGCCGCCGCGTGAGCGCGCGCATTGGCTGCTTGTGCATTTGCGACGGCCGCTGAGGCCATCAACTGCCTATTGGCTTGTTCGTTGACGCCGTTCACTGCAGCGACGAGCTGTCTGACGGCAACTGCGGCCTGGCGCGATTCATGCCAATCGGAAATCAATTTGACGCCGAGCCCGCCGAGCAGTATTCCGAGCGCGATGGCGGCGACCCAGAACATGAACGACGGTTCTTTGTTGTCTTCTTCAGGATATTCGCGAGAGAGCGGGCCGCGCCGGAAGCGCTGCTGCTCATGGCTGTCAGCGTCGTCAGTCGAGAGCGATGGCTCCCGGCGATCGGGCATCGTTTATCTTTGCGCTCGTGCGTCCTCAGACGCCGCGCTCGTTGATGACGCCTGCGTGCGCTCAATGAGGTCGGCGGCCACAAGCTCTGCCGTCATCGCTGCAAGTTTCATTCGCAGCAGAACGGCGCGAGCAGTACCCGCCTGGCCACGCGCGGTCCAGCGGTCCAGCTCACACGCCAGGAGTTCGACGTGCTTGCAAAGCCGAATGATTCGAGGAGAAGGCATGCTTCGGCAGTGTCGCGTGTTCTCTTCTGGCGATTGCGCTGAAAAGCAAGGGATTTTGATGCGTGTTCGGTGGTCATGCGTGATGTGTCGCCGCGTGCAGGGCGGAGTTAAGCTGCGAGCGGATTAACAAAATCCCGGGAGCTGCGATGGGTACGCGAGATCCGCATATCGACGCCTACATCGAACGGTCGAACGAGTTCGCACGACCGATCCTGATGCATCTGCGGCAAGTCATTCATTCCACCTGCCCGACGGTTCAAGAGACGACCAAGTGGAGCGTGCCGTTCTTCATGTACGGCGGCAGCAACCTCGCCAGCATGGCCGCGTTCAAGCAGCACTGCGCGTTCGGATTCTGGAAAGGCTCGCAGATCGTTGAGAACGATGCCGCGACCGAGAAGGCGATGGGGCAGTTCGGGCGCATTACGTCATTGGCCGATCTGCCGTCGGCCGTTGTGCTGAAGCGCTACATCAAGGCAGCGATGCAGCTGAACGACGAGAAGACGGCTGTTCCGCGAGCGGCGAAGAAGCGAGTGAAGCCGGAACTCGCAATGCCCGACGATCTGAAGAAAGCATTGGCGCGCACGCGTGACGCACGGCGCAATTCGCGCGCTTCGCACCGAGCCGCCGGCGCGAATACATCGAGTGGCTCAAAGAAGCGAAGAGCGACGCCACGCGGCAGCGCCGGCTCGCGACCGCGGCCGAGTGGATCGCGGAAAACAAGCCCAGGCACTGGAAGTACCAGAAATCATGACCGGGTCCCTGAAACTCGCATCCGCCTGGGGCAAGCTCATATGATTCCAAGGATTGAAGGGCTATTCAGCCTGAAGCAGTTGGCTGACACTGCAGCACAACCCTAAAATGGCCCAAGGCAGTTGAGGTTCATCCGATGAGCGAGATCATCTTCGTTGTTGAGCAGGCGCCCGAGGGCGCCTTCATTGCACGGGCGTTGGGGGAAGCGGTTTTCACCCAGGCAGAAAACATTGCCGAATTGCATTCGCGGGTACGCGATGCGGTTCACTGTCATTTCGATGAAGGCAAGGCGCCAAAATTGATTCGCCTTCACTTTGTGCGGGATGAAGTTATCGCGGCATGAAGTTGCCTCGCGACGTATCTGGAGCCGAACTCGTAAAGGCACTGGGCCGCATCGGATATCTTCAGACACGCCAATCCGGCAGTCACATACGGCTCACGGTTCAGACCCCGTTCGAGCACCACGTCACTGTTCCCGCGCACGACCCGTTGAAGGTAGGACGCTCGCCGCGATTCTGAATGACGTGGCCGCCCATCTGAAGATCGAGCGCGACGAGTTGGTGCGGCGATTGTTCGGTTGACCAGCAGACAACCAACGACTACTCCGCCTGCCAGCCGCCGCCTAGCGCCTGGATCAGCGCCACTGCCGTCGTCTGCCGCTCCGCCATCAGCTGCACCAGCGCGCGCCGCGCCGTCAACGCGATCGCCTGCGCGACGATCACCTCTGTGTAGCCGACCTGCCCGGCTCGATAGCGGTTCTCGACCTGGACTGCCACCTGGTCGGCGGCGAGCGACGCCTGCCGCCGCAGCACTTCCTGCTGCTCGAGAATCCGCGTTGCGGTCAACAGATTCTCCACTTGCTCGAATGCGGCGAGCACTGTCTGCCGGTAGCGCGCGACCGTGGCCTCATGCGCAGCCTGCGCGCCATCCACCCGCGCGCGGGTGGCGCCCGCGTCGAACAGCACTTGCGCGGCTGAAACCCCGAGCGACCACAGAACGCTCGAGGCGCTCACGAGCTCGGCAATCTTGACTGCGCCGAGGCCAACCGATCCGGTCAGGTTGAAGCTCGGATAAAACGCCGCCTGCGCGATGCCGATCTGCTCGTTCGCGACCGCAACCAGCCGCTCGGCTACCGCGATGTCGGGCCGGCGCTGCAGCAATGTCGATGGAATGCCGACCGGAACACTCGGTACCGCCACCTTCCACGCGGCCGGCGCGAGAACGAACCCGCTCGGTGACTGGCCGACGAGCACCGCGATCGCGTTCTCAAACTGCACGCGCTGGCGCCGCAAGCCCGCCGTGTCGGCTTCGGTATTCGCGAGCTGCGTCTGCGCCTGCAGCACGTCGGTCCTGGCGATGACGCCGGCGTCGTAGCGATTCTGTGTGATTTCAAGCGAGCGCCGGTAGCCTGTGATCGTGTCGTCGAGCAGCGCGAGTTGCGCATCAGTCTGGCGCAGTCCGAAGTAGTTCGCCGCGAGCTCGCCCTGGGCCGAAAGACGTGCGGCAGCGAGGTCCGCTTCGTTTGCTTGCGCGCTCGCGGATGCGGCCTCGACGCTGCGCCGCAGCCGGCCCCAGACGTCCGGCTCCCAGCCCGCGCCAATCTGTACGCGGTAGCTGCTGCTCGCTTGTGTGTCTCCGCCGAAGTTTGTGCCGGTGCGGCTCGCGCCGGCATCGAGCACCACCAGCGGGAACAGCTGCGACCGCTGCTCGCGCACCAGCGCGCGCGCCTGCGCGTAGGCGGCGGTCGCGGCGGCAACGTTCTGGTTCGACACCTCGACGCGCGCCACCAGATCGTTCAGCATCGGGTCTTCGAAGCGCGTCCACCACGGGCCGCGGTCGAGCGCGTCGGCAGGCTCGGCGTCCACCCAGCCTTCGGACGCCTTGTAGTTCGCAGTGGTCGGTGCGCTCGGGCGCTGATACGTCGGACCGACCGCGCAGCCGCTCGCAAGCATCGTCGCGGCGATCGTTGCGGCGACGACACGCAGGAACGCGCGGGACATGAGGATCCTCATGGAGTCCCGGGCACGGCACCGTGCGCGGTGCGGCTCAAGTGGTGCTCGCTGCGTCCGCGCCGGCGCAGTTTGTCGAGCATCAGGTACACGACCGGTGTGGTGAGCAGCGTCAGGAACTGGCTC
>CAZKNV010000175.1:0-4704 GCA_964554145.1 uncultured Burkholderiaceae bacterium | reverse complement strand
AGCCAAACAAGGAACCGTTCCATATTCCGTTTGCAGTCGGGCTGATTGCCGGCGACGGTCGCGATATGCTGCTGCAACTCGAGGGCGAACCGGCAAGCACCGCCGCAACCAGGGTGCTGGACCTGACGCAGGCCAGGCAGATGTTTCGCTTTATCAACGTCGGCGAGAAACCGGTGCCATCGCTGCTGCGCAATTTTTCCGCGCCGGTCATCGTCGATTACCGTTACACGGACGCCGAGCTGACGTTTTTGTCTGCGCACGAGTCGGATGCATTCAATCGCTGGGAAGCCGGACAGCGTTTGGCGATCGCGAGGTTGATGTTGCTGACGGATGCGATCGAGGCCGGACGGGCGTTGGTGCTGGACGATTCCTTGGTAGCCGCATTCCGCGCCACTCTGCTGGATTCGACGCTCTCGCCCGCATTCAAGGCGCAGGCGCTTTCCCTACCCGCCGAAAATTTCATCGGCGAGCAGCGCGCCGTGGTCGATCCGGAAGCGATTCGCATGGCGCGGCGCTATGCGATGCGCGAGCTCGGCCTGCGCCTGGCCGCTGACTGGCGGGCAACTTACTCAGCCCTGCAAACGAGCGAACAATCGTCCGAGTATTCGCCGGACCCACTGTCGGTCGGCAAGCGTGCGTTGCGCAACCTGGCTCTGTCCTATCTCGCCGAGGGCGAGATCGAAGGTGCGCTCGACCTCGCGCGTGAGCAGTTGGTTGCCTCGACCAACATGACCGACGCGCAAGGTGCGCTGTCGGTGATCGTCAACAGCACCTCGCCGTTCAAGGCAGAAGCGCTGGTGCAGCTGGCGCGCGTGTGGAGTGGGCAACCGCTGCTGATGAACAAATGGTTTCAGCTGCAAGCCACTGCGATTGCCCACTTTGGCGAGCCGCCCGTGGTTGAGCGCGTGCGTCTGCTGATGCGCCATCCCGGTTTTGCGCTTTCCAATCCGAACAACGTATATGCGTTGATTCGATCGTTCTGCGTAGCCAATGAGGCCGAATTTCATCGGCGCGATGCCGGTGGTTACGCATTCTGGGTCGAGCACGTGCTGGCGCTCGACGAGATGAACCCGACGATCGCAGCGCGTATTGCGCGTGCGCTCGATCGCTGGCGCAAGTTCACTCCGGATCGGCAGGACGCCATGCATGCAGCGCTGGAGCAGGTCGCTCGGCAACCGGGACTCTCGCGCGATGTATGCGAGATCGTCACCAAGTCGCTGTCTAATTGATGAAGCTGTCGCTGACGCACTATCTGATTCGCTGCGAGCGAGAGCACGGCATCGATCCGGAATTGCGATTGTTGCTGGAAACCGTCGCGCGCGCGTGCAAGTCGATCAGCCACGCCGTCGGCAAGGGCGCCCTGGGCAACGTGCTCGGTGCCGCCGGCACGACCAACGTGCAAGGCGAGGCTCAAAAAAAACTCGACGTGCTGTCGAACGAAATTCTGATCGAAGGAACCTGTTGGGGCGGCTACCTGGCCGGCGTGGCGTCGGAAGAAATGGACGCGCCGATGGGAATTCCGGTCGCGTATCCGCGCGGAAGATATCTGCTGCTGTTCGACCCGCTCGACGGCTCGAGCAATATCGACGTCAACGTTTCGATCGGCACGATTTTTTCGGTGTTGCCCAGTCCATCGAGCCAGGAAGACGCCGGCGAAGCTGCGTTCCTGCAGCGAGGCACGCGGCAGGTCTGCGCCGGCTATACGGTCTACGGCCCGCAGACGTTGCTGGTGTTATCGGTCGGGCACGGCGTGCAGGTATTCACGCTCGATCGCGATACCGGCTCGTTCTTGCTGACACAATCGAACGTGCGCATTCCTGCCGACACGCGCGAGTTCGCAATCAACATGTCGAATGCGCGGCATTGGGAAGCTCCGGTCAAGCGTTACATCGACGAACTGCTCGCCGGCAAAACCGGGCCGCGCGGCGCGGATTTCAACATGCGATGGGTCGCCTCGATGGTGGCCGATGTGCACCGGATCATGTCACGCGGCGGCATCTTCATGTATCCGCGCGACGCACGCGATCCGACCAGGGCGGGCCGGTTGCGCCTGATGTACGAAGGCAACCCGATGGCATACCTAGTAGAGCAAGCCGGTGGTGCCGCCACCGACGGCCACCGACGCATCCTCGACATCGAGCCAGCGAAATTGCACGAGCGCGTCGCGGTGTTTCTCGGTTCGAACAATGAAGTCGAACGGGTAACGAGCTATCACCGCGGATAGTGTGAGCCGCTTGCCATCGTGGTTACTGGTGGCGCTGCAGCTTGGGCTGATCGCGATGCTGGTGCTCGACACCGACCTGTCTCGAGCGCATCGAGCCTTGCCGCTGGTCATCGCACTGCTTGCGACAGGCATGGCGCTCGGACTGTGGACGATCAGCGTCAACCGTTGGGGCAACTTCAACATTCGCCCTGAGGTCAAGCATGGCGCGCGCCTGATCACGAGCGGACCGTATCGCTGGATTCGCCACCCGATGTACTCAGCGGTATTGCTCGGCATGGCTGCATTCGTCGCGGCCGACCCTGACGCAGCACGGCTGGCGCTGTACGTTGCATTGCTGATCGTGTTGGCAATGAAGGCCGCGCGCGAAGAAGAATATCTGCGCGCGGCGTTCACCGAGTACGACGCTTACGCTGCTCGTACACAGCGGTTCATTCCGACGATCTGGTAACTGCCCGGGGTTACCTATTACACGTCTCACGGTAGCAACACCGTCGATCCAACCGTCTTGCGCGCCGCCAGAGCTTCATGCGCCTGTGCGGCATCGGCCAGTGCATGGCGTTGCTCGATCTCAATCTTGATCTTGCCCCGCTGCATCAAATCGAACAATTCTTCCGACGACTCTTCCAGCCGCGCGCGCGGCACGACGTGAGTTGCGAGCGTCGGCCGAGTGACGAACAGCGATCCTTTCTGCGCGAGGATGCCCAGGTTGACGCCGGCGACTGCACCGGAAGCGTTGCCGAAGCTGACCATCAACCCGCGCGGTTGCAAACAATCGAGCGAGCCTTCCCACGTGCTCTTGCCGACGCCGTCATAAACGACCGGCACCTTGGCGCCGTTGGTCAGCGCCATCACTCGCTCGGCAAAATTCTCTTTCGAGTAATCGATCGTCTGCCAGGCGCCATGTTTTCTCGCGAGTGCCGCTTTTTCCGGCGAGCTGACCGTGCCGATCAATCGCACCCCGAGCGCCCGCGCCCACTGGCATGCGATCAGGCCGACGCCGCCGGCTGCCGCATGAAACAGAATCGTCTCGTTGCCCTGCAACCGATATGTCTGCCGAAACAGGTACTGCACCGTCAGCCCTTTCAACATCGCCGCGGCGCCCTGCTCGAAGCCGATCGGCTTCGGAAGCTTCACGACCGTTGCTGCGGGCATCGTGCGGAGCTCGGCGTAGGCGCCGATCGGGCCCTGCGGATACGCGACCCGATCGCCTTCCTTCAGCCCCTTCACATCAGCGCCGACCGCTTCGATCACACCTGCACCTTCGAAACCGAGGCCATGCGGCAGCGTGTTCGCATACAGGCCGGTACGGTAGTAAATGTCGATGAAGTTGAGTCCGATCGCGTGCTGCCGAATTCGCACCTCTCCTTTGGCGGGATCGGGCACATCGGCTTCGACAAGTTCGATCACTTCGGGACCGCCGTGCGAGCGGATAACAATCGACTTCGACTTCATGGCTCCTCCTTCGGTAATACGGATGACTCGGCTCTCGGGCTACGCGTCAGCACATAGATTCCTGCCAGCACCAGCACGGTACCCGCGATTTGCCAGACCGATACGCGTTCACCGAGAAAGATATACGCCAGTGCAATCGTCGCTACCGGCCCGATCATCGATGCCACCGATGCGCGGCTGGCGCCGATACGCTCGATCGCCAGCATTGTGGCAAATACAGGCACAACCGTGCACAAGAGCGCGTTCAGCAGCGAAAGCCAATACACCGGCGGCGGCTGCTCGAGCGCAGACAATGGATTGAGCACGATGAACTGCACGAAAATGGCGGCCGTCGATACGCACATTGCGTACGCGGTCAGCCGGATGGCGCCGAGTCGACGCACCAGCTCGCCCGACAGAATCAAATACGCTGCATAGCAAATCGCGCTGGCAAACACCAACGTCGAGCCGAGCACGACCTGCCCGCCTTCGAAGCTCACGTCGTGCCAGAACACGAGCAGGATGCCGCCATAGGCTAATGCGAGTGCCGTCCATTCCCAGCGGCCGAAACGCTTCCGCAGCAGCACGGCAGATATCACGACGACCAGCGTCGGGCTTAAATACAGAATCAGGCGCTCGAGCGCAGCAGTGACGTACTGCAGGCCGAGAAAGTCGAGGTAGCTCGCGGCGTAGTAACCGAGCAATCCGATCACGATCAGCCGCGCGTGATCGCTACGACTAAGCTGGCGCCCGCCCCGCGACGACCAAACGAGCGCTGCAATGAAAAACGGCGCCGCGAAGGCCATGCGCAGCGCGATCAACGTTGCCGCATCAACACCGTACCGATAGGCGAGCTTGACGACGATCGCCTTGGCCGAAAACAGGACGCTACCGATGATGGCCAGCGCCAGTCCAGCTGCGAACGCACTGCGTGGAACAGATTGCACCCGATGATTTTACGGACTGGTGCACAACGTCGCAGCGCGCAAGCGTTGGGCGAAGCTGCCCTGCCTGGACGTCGGTCGCTTCGCGACTGCTCTGCGGTACTC
>CAZKNV010000174.1:0-4710 GCA_964554145.1 uncultured Burkholderiaceae bacterium | reverse complement strand
CAGGCTTCGCGCGCCGGGACGACTTCGTTGCCTACACGGCGCCCGAGCGGTTCGGCCTGGCCTCTACCGTCGCGCCCCCGTCAACCGATTGAGCGTCGCCGCGCGTGGACACAAAAATGCTCGTTCACATGGCCAATCGCATCGGCGAATTCTTCCAGGCCATGCCCGACCGCCAGGAAGCGCTGCTAGGCGTGGCGACGCACATCCGCAAATTCTGGGACCCGCGCATGCGCCGCGAGCTACTGGCGCATGTGGATCAGAACGCGGGCGAAGGTTTGTCTGAGCTGGTGCTGGGCTCGTTGAAGGAGCACCGCTCGACGCTGCTGGGTGCCGATCGTCTAAGCAGCCCAGCCGGTTGATCCGTCAGTTACCTAGGCCGGTCACTTCGAGTGACAGAAATACGGACATGTTCAACAATCCGTCACCAGGAGGCGTACCGATGGACACTATCAACTACACCGCTGCTCGCAACCACCTTGCCAAGACGATGGACCGCGTGAATGCGGATCATGTTCCGGTTGTCGTAACGCGTCAGACCGGCGAGCCGGTCGTAATCATGTCGCTGGCCGACTTCAACTCGTTGCAGGAAACTGCCTATCTGCTCACGAGCCCAGTCAACGCGGAGCGACTTGTCCGATCCCTGCGCACTGTCAAGCAGAATCGCGCCAGGCGGCGCAAGCTAAAACCGCATGGTTAAGCGGCGTGCCGCTCCACCCCTTATGCACTACGCGATCCATTTCGCGGCATCGGCAAGCCTGAACCGTTACGATTTGCGTTGACCGGATTCTGGTCGCGCCGGATCGATCAAGAGCATCGGCTCGTGTACGCATTCGACGACGGCCGCTTGACGATTATCCAGTGCCGCTATCACTACTAACCAGCGCTAACCAGCGAATGAACAACCAGGCGTACCTGCGACACCCCAATCTGCTCGACGACAAGATCGTTTTCGTTACTGACGACGATCTTTGGCATGTAAGCGCGGCGGGCGGCATCGCGCGTCGACTCACTGCCGGGCTTTCGGAGCCGTCGACCCCCTGCCTGTCACCCAATGGCCGATGGATTGCCTTCGTCAGCCGCGACGAGCAACACGCCGAGGTGTATCTGATGCCAAGCAGCGGCGGCCTGGCGCGGCGCATGACGTGGCTCGGCCCCGACACGATGGTCAGAGGCTGGACACCCGAGGGCCACATTCTGTTCGTCACGACCTACGGCCAGCCGTTCTTTCGAAACTACCGCGCCTACACGCTCGATCCCGATGGCGGCGCACCGCAGTGGCTGCCGCTCGGACAGGTCAATCATCTGGCGCTCGGGCCGGGCGGAATCAAGATCATCGGTCGCAACACGGCCGACCCGGCACGCTGGAAGCGTTACAAGGGTGGCACCGCCGGGCATTTGTGGATCGACGCGAAGGGCAGCGGAACGTTTCGGCGCATGGACGAACTGGCCGGCAATGTCACCAGCCCCATGTGGCTCGATGGACGCGTCTACTACCTCTCCGATGCCGAGGGAGTCGCAAATCTTTATTCATGCCTGCCCGATGCATCGGAATCGGACGTAAGGCGTCACAGCGACCACGACAACTTCTACGCACGGCATGCCTACACCGATGGCAAACGCATCGTCTATCAGTGCGGCGCCGACCTATGGCTGTTCGACCCGGCAACGGATACGACCAATCAACTCGATATCCAGATCCTTTCGCACCGCACGCAGGCCGTGCGCAAGTTTGTGAAGGCCGAAGACCACCTCGGTCCCTTCAACATTCATCCTGCGGGGCACAGCATTGCGTTAGATGGGCGCGGCAAGATCTTCGCGTTTGCGCTGTGGGAAGGCGCGGTCCGGCAACTCGGCAAGCCGGACGGCGTGCGCTATCGGCACAGCCAGTGGCTCGACGACGGTTCCACTGTGGTCGCCGTTGGCGACGGTTCTGGCGAGGAGCGCGTTGAAGTGTTCGAGGGCAGCGCCCGCCGCGAACTGCCGTGGGACATCGGCCGGGTCGTTGCGATGAAGGCCGCACCGCGCGGCCGCCGCGTTGCAATCAGCAACCATCGCAATGAGGTTTTCATCGGCGATCTCGACGCGAACACGCTGAGCCTTGTCGACCGCAGCGAGTGCGGCCGAACCGACGACCTCGCGTGGTCGGCGGACGGCGCCTGGCTTGCCTACACCCACTGGACAAGCAATCGGCACAGCGCGATCAAGCTCTACGAGCTTGCAAAACAAACCAGCACGCTCGTCACCCAACCTGAGTTTCGTGACTACAGCCCGTCATTCGATCCGGATGGCCGCTATCTCTATTTTCTTTCCACGCGTACGTTCGACCCGGTGTACGACACCGTGCAGTTCGAACTCAGCTTCCCGCGCGCGGGCCGGCCTTACTTGGTTGCCTTGCAGGCGCGCGGTCCCGCGCCGTTCGATCCTGCGCCCAAAGGCCTGACCAAGCGTGAATCAAAGAGCGAATCGAGCGAACTGCACCCGGTGGCTATTGCGCAGCGAGTAGACCTTGAAGGAATCGCGGCACGAATCGCGGCGTTTCCGGTGCCTGAGAATCTGTTCGGAAAGATCGCCGGCGCGGCGGACAACAAGGTGGTCTGGAGTGTTCTGCCGATCGCCGGCGCGCATGGACGCGGTGGACACAAGGAGGGCAAGGGCAGGCTGGAGGTCTTCGATCTCGACACGCTTCGCACCGAGTGTCTGGCGGACAAGGCTGACACCTTCGAGTTGTCCGACGATCGCACGACGCTCGTGTTCCGCGATGACAAGCGGCTGCGTGCCGTGTCTGCGAACGGCAAGGGAGCCAAAGAAAAAGACGGTGACGAGAAAGGACCACGCGACAAGCCGTCGCGTGAAAGCGGATGGATCGACCTGAATCGAGTCCGCCTGTCGGTCGACCCGCGTCTCGAATGGCGCCAGATGTTGCGGGAAGTGTGGCGCATGCAGCGCGACCATTTCTGGGTTTCCGACATGTCCGGCACCGACTGGAATTCCGTGTACGCGCAGTACGAGCCGTTGCTCGAACGCGTTTCCACGCGCGGTGAACTGTCGGATCTGATCTGGGAGATGCAGGGCGAGCTCGGCACCTCGCACGCCTACGAGATGGGAGGCGATCACCGGCGTCCGCCGTCGGTCGCGCTCGGTTATCTCGGCGCCGAATTTCGTTTCGTGCCGGACGAAGAAAGTTATGAAATCACCCGCATCGTCAACGGCGACGCCTGGGATGCCGGCGCCGATTCTCCGTTGAACGCCGTCGGAGTCGAGGCGAAAGTCGGCGAGCGAATCGTTGCCGTCAACGGCCAGCGCGTCTCGCGCGAGCGCCCGCCGCAGGCGCTGCTGGTTCATCAGGCGGAGAGCAAGGTGGAACTAACGCTCTCGTCCGGTTCGAATGGCAGCGCGACGCGTCGCACAGTTCTCGTCGCAACTCTCAAGGACGAAGTGCCGGCCCGGTACCGCGAGTGGGTCGAGTGCAATCGCGCGTTCGTTCACGAGCGGTCCGGCGGTCGCGTCGGTTACTTCCATCTTCCCGACATGATGGCGGCAGGCTTCGCGGAGTTTCACCGTTACTTCGGCGCCGAATGCGAGCGCGACGGACTGATCGTTGACGTTCGCTACAACCGCGGTGGCCACGTGTCGCAACTGTTGCTTGAAAAAGTGGCGCGTCGGCGGATCGGCTACGCGATGGCGCGTTGGAGCAAGCCGACCTCGTATCCGGATCAAGCGGTCGCCGGTCCCGTGGTTGCGCTCACCAATGAGCACTCAGGCTCGGACGGCGATATTTTTTCGCACGGTTTCAAGTTGATGAAGATCGGGCCGCTGGTCGGTACCCGCACCTGGGGCGGCGTCATCGGTATTGAGCCGCGTCACGCGCTGGTCGACGGCACGCAAACGACGCAGCCTGAATTTTCGTTCTGGTTCAAGGACGTCGGTTGGGGTGGCGAAAACTACGGGACCGATCCCGACATAGAGATCGACAACGCACCGCAAGATGCCGGCGCGCAGAAAGATCGACAGCTTGAAACGGCAGTGCAAACCGCGCTCGATCTGATCACGCGCGACGGCGCAAGCAGGCCTGAATTTGGCACGCGGCCGGTGCTGGGTCGGCCGGTATTTCCCGCGCGCCGCTGATCGCCGCTTTCGGGTCATGAGCGGTCACTGGCCGTCGCTCCGCATAGCGGACGGGCCGATCGTCGGGTTCTGCGCGCAGCCAGACGTTTCGAGATGAATGATGCCCAATCAACAAAATTCGTCGACGTAGCGCATCAAGCGTTGCGGCGAGGGCTGACATCGCGATAGCGATATGAAGGCGCGCAGCGCCGGGCCGCAGCCAAGGCCCGAGCTCTGCGAGGGCGCGACCTGCAGGGCTGAGCCCGCCTGTACTACGATAACGGGACATCGCCCGTGAAAGAGCTGCCATGCCTCTGTACCTGATCGAGCGCAACTTCGCCGAGCAACTCGAGGTCTCGCCCGAGGCGGCTGCCGTCATAACCCGCGTCAACGACGACATCGGCGTCCGCTGGCTGTACTCGTTCCTCAGCGCCGACAAGAAGAAGACCTACTGCCTGTACGAGGCGCCCAGCGCCGAGCTGATCCGCGAGGCGGCGCGGCGCAACGGGCTGCCGGCCGACGTCGTGATCGAAGTGGTCGAACTGACCCTGTCGCCGCTGTTCGGCGGCCTGGCGCCGAGCTAGGCCGGCTGGCCCGCGGATGGCT
>CAZKNV010000173.1:3607-4745 GCA_964554145.1 uncultured Burkholderiaceae bacterium | reverse complement strand
CGATGGCGCACGTGATCAAGACGATGCAGGACACATTGCCGGCATCGATCGATCCGTTTGCCGAACACTTCGCTACGCCGCCCGTGCTAAAGGCACTGGTCGATAAAGGAGCACTGGGCCAGAAGTCGGGCTCCGGGTTCTATCGGAAGGATGGCAAGGACATCAAGGTGCTCGATGCGGCCAGGGGCGAGTATGTCCAGGGCGGCGGCAAGGCCGATGACTCGGTCGGCCGCATTCTGAAAAAGAAAGATCCGGCCGAGCGTTTGAAGCTGCTGCGCGAATCGGATCATCCGCAGGCAAAGTTTTTATGGGCGATTTTTCGCGATGCGTTTCACTACATCGCGGTGCACCTTGAGTCGATTGCCGACACTGCGCGCGATGTCGACTTTGCCTTGCGGTGGGGGTTCGGATGGTCGACCGGCCCATTTGAAACGTGGCAGGCCGCGGGCTGGAAGCAGGTCGCCGAATGGGTGCAGGACGATATCGACGCCGGTGAAGCACTATCGAAAGCGCCGTTGCCGAAATGGGTTTTCGAAGGGCCGGTGGCCAGGGCGAACGGCGTTCATACAAGCGAGGGTTCGTGGTCACCCGCAAGAAAGACGTTTGTTCCGCGTTCGACGTTGCCCGTCTACGGGAAGCAGATCTTCCGTGCATCTCTATTGGGTGAGGGAACAGCAACCGGAACAACGGTATTCGAGGACGACTCGGTGCGCGCGTGGACGCTTGAATCCGGGGCCGGCGCAGACGTCTTGATCTTGTCGATCAAGACCAAGGTGCATGCGATCGGTCCGGGTGTTATCACCGGGTTGCTGAAAGCGGTCGAGCTCGCGGAATCTCAGTATCACGGGCTTGTCATCTGGTCGCCGGATGATCCGTTTTCAGTCGGCGCCGATCTGCAGGCGCTGATGCCGGTGTTCATGTCCGGCGGCGCGAAGGCGATCGACGTCGAAGAGAAAAAGATGCAGGACGCCTGGATGCGGATCAAGTACGCGCAGGTGCCCGTAGTTGCTGCGGTCAGCGGCATGGCATTGGGTGGTGGTTGCGAGTTGATACTGCACTGCTCGAAGGCAGTCGCGTCGCTCGAAAGCTATATCGGCCTGGTCGAAGTCGGTGTCGGCCTGATTCCGGGGGCGGGTGG
>CAZKNV010000173.1:0-3507 GCA_964554145.1 uncultured Burkholderiaceae bacterium | reverse complement strand
TCGTTTCCGGTGGCTGGGCGCAGTGGTGTTGCGACGATCAAGGTGCAACTGGTCAATATGCGCGATGGCGGCTTTATCAGCCAGCATGATTTCTTCCTGGCAGCCGGAATCGCGAACGTGATGTGCGGCGGCGACGTCGAATCGACCGCGCAGGCCGACGAACAATGGCTGCTCGATCTGGAGCGCCAGTTTTTCATGCAGCTGGTCGATCACCCAAAGTCGCAGGAACGAATGATGGGCATGATGCAAACAGGCAAACCGGTAAGGAACTGAGATGAAGCAGATTCAAGACGCCTACATCGTCGCCGCCACTCGCACGCCAATCGGCAGGGCTCCGAAGGGAATGTTTCGCAATACACGGCCCGACGATCTGCTGATTGCCGCCATTCGATCGGCGATGTCGCAGGTGCCGAGTCTCGACCCGAAGGCGGTCGAAGACGCGATCATCGGTTGCGCAATGCCGGAAGCCGAGCAGGGACTCAACGTTGCGAGGATCGCGGTGCTGCTCGCCGGGTTGCCGAACTCCACCGGTGGCGTGACCGTGAATCGCTTTTGCTCGTCCGGACTGAACGCGGTGGCGATGGCAGCCGATCGCATTCGCGTCGGCGAGGCCGACGTGATGATCGCCGGCGGCACCGAATCGATGAGCATGGTGCCGATGACCGGCAACAAGCCGTCGTTTAATCCGCGCGTCTTCGAAAAGGACGAGAACGTCGGCATCGCCTACGGCATGGGCCTGACCGCGGAGAAAGTCGCCGAGCAATGGAAAGTGACGCGCGAAATGCAGGACGAGTTTGCGTACGCGTCGCATCAGAAAGCGATCGCGGCGCAGAAAGCCGGGCTATTTGCCGACGAGATGACCACGATCGAGATTGTCGACAAGTTTCCGCATCTGGGAACCGATCAGCTCGACATTCGCACGCGCTCGGTCAAGCTCGACGAGGGCCCACGCGCGGATACGAATCTTGAAGCGCTGGCCAAATTGCGGCCGGTCTTCGCAGCCAAGGGCAGCGTGACTGCGGGCAACAGCTCGCAAACATCGGATGGCGCTGGTGCGCTGATCCTCGCGTCCGAGCGTGCGGTCAAGCAGTTCAATCTGACTCCTCTGGCGCGCTTTGTCAGCTTCTCAATTCGCGGTGTGCCCCCTGAAATCATGGGCATCGGTCCGAAGGAAGCGATACCGGTGGCGCTGAAGTCGGCCGGCATCACAAAGGACGACGTGGGCTGGATCGAATTGAATGAAGCCTTCGCTGCGCAGGCCGTTGCCGTTATCAACGATCTCGGTCTCGATCGAACCAAGGTCAACCCGATGGGCGGTGCAATCGCGCTTGGGCACCCGCTCGGCGCCACCGGAGCGATCCGCTCTGCTACCGTCGTGCATGCGATGCGGCGGAATAAACTCAGATACGGAATGGTGACAATGTGCGTGGGGACGGGAATGGGCGCAGCCGGAATCTTTGAGCGTGTCTGAGCGAAATCAAACGTGCGACGGCGAAACCGTCGCGTACAAGAGCGTTGCCTGATCATGGCCGTCGCCCAGCGTTTCTACGATGCGCTATCAGTTCGTGACTGGTACACGATGAGCCTGCTGTACGCGGAGCACGCGACGTTCAGCGACCCGGTGTTTCCGCTGCTTAACGCGAAGGGCACGCGCTTGATGTGGCAGATGCTGCTTTCGCGCGCCGAAGATTTCGATGTCGATGTGAACGTGCTCGAAGATAGCCCTTCGCGCGCGCGCGTTAACTGGGTTGCGCGTTACACGTTTTCGGTCACCGGGCGGCCGGTCACTAACCATGTCAGCACTCAAATGCAGCTTGTTGCCGGCAAGATCGTGCGGCAGCAAGACAGCTTCAGTTTATGGCGCTGGTCTGCCCAGGCGCTTGGAGCAAAGGGTGCACTGCTCGGGTGGACACCGATCGTCCGCAACAAGATACGAGCGCAGGCGTCCGCGTCGTTGCGCGATTTCGCGCGCAAGATTGCGCCGAGTTCGAATCAGCAATGAGCAAGCCGCAATAAGTGGAGCTGCGATGAGCGTTACCGGCACTACGATTAACGGCATCGCTCGCATACAAATCGCCCGGCCGGAAAAGAAGAACGCGATTTCCGCTGCGATGTATCAATCGATGGCCGAGGCGCTCGCCTCAGCGCATGATGACTCCGCCGTCCGCGCGATCCTGATCCACGGGCAAAAAGACATTTTCACGGCCGGCAACGATCTCGAAGACTTCATCAAGAATCCGCCGGCCGATATGAATGCGCCGGTATTTCAATTCATGCAGGCGCTGGGATATGCCGAGAAACCGGTGGTTGCTGCGGTCAACGGCGCCGCAGTCGGCATCGGCACCACGATGCTGATGCACTGCGACCTCGTCTACTGTGCCGACAACTCTGTGTTTTCGATGCCGTTTGTTTCGCTCGGTCTGTGTCCCGAATTCGCGTCGAGTCTGCTGGTTCCGCTTAACGCGGGGTATCACAGAGCGGTGGAAAAGCTGCTGCTCGCAGATCCGATCAGTGCCGATGAAGCGCTCGAAATGAAGATCGTCAACCGGGTTTTGCCGCGGGACGATGTGCTTGACCATGCAATTCAACAGGCTGAGCGTTTCAATCAACTGCCGCCGGCTTCGGTACGCGCAACCAAGCGCTTGCTGCGCGCAAGCTGGAAGACGCTGACCGAAAAAGCGATTGTCGATGAGGTGAACTCATTCGGTTCGATGGTGCGCAGCGCGGAAGCGAAAGAAGCGTTCACGGCATTCTTCGAGCGCAGGAAGCCTGATTTTTCGAAATTCGCCTGATCGTCAATCTGTGATCGAAAACAACAAGAATGCCGTTACGCGCTGACACCACTGTTGAAAAGTTGAACAGCCGCACCGGCGATAACCTGCCGGGCTGGTTCGGCATGAATGTGGTCGACGTAGGTGAAGGCTGGCTTGCAATGGCATGTGTGATCCGGCCGCAATTTCTGGCGCCCAACGGCTACCTGCATGCCGCGTCGGTGATCGCGCTTGCTGACACTGCGGCGGGCTACGCAACGATCGCACATTTACCTGAAGGCGCGTCGAGCTTCACGACGATCGAGTTGAAATCGAATTTTCTCGGCACCGCTATCGACGGCACGTTGCGCGCCGAAGCGCGTGCGGCGCATCAAGGCCGGACAACGCAGGTGTGGGACGCCACGGTAACGCATACCGAAACCGGCAAGGCGATTGCATTGTTTCGTTGCACGCAGATGATTTTGTGGCCGAAGAGCAAGGGCGCGGCATGAACCTCAGCGGCAAGACCATTTTTGTTTCGGGAGGCTCGCGCGGCATTGGATTGGCGATCGTCAAGCGTGCCGCAGCCGATGGCGCGAACGTCGCCATCGCAGCCAAGACGGTCGAGCCCAACCCGAAGCTACCCGGCACGATCTACTCCGCGGCCGCAGAGATCGAATCCGCGGGCGGCAAGGCACTTGCGCTTGCCTGCGACATTCGCGATGAGCAACAGGTCATGACAGCCGCGCGCAAGACT
>CAZKNV010000172.1:0-4809 GCA_964554145.1 uncultured Burkholderiaceae bacterium | reverse complement strand
GGCAAGGGCTCGGTGCAGACCATCATTCCGCTGCGCATCGATGGCGATAAGCCGGCGGCGATCAAGCTGACCACCGCGCGTTACTACACGCCGAAGGGCCGTTCGATCCAGGCCAAGGGAATCGTCCCCGACTTCATCGTCGAGGACACGCCCGAGGGCAATTTTGCCGGCTTCAATGTGCGCGAAGCGGATCTCGCTCGGCATCTGGAAAGCGCGAAGGTGGAGGAAGCAGTGCGAGCCGTCAGCCCACCATCGGGCGCTTCACCGCGCGGCTCTGCGGTTCCGTCCGCGCCACCGGTCAAGCCGATCGACGGCAAGTCGGTGTCACCCAAGCGTTACGACTGGGGTGCTCCGGAAGATTACCAACTGCTGCAAGCGATCAATCACTTAAAGGGCAAGCCGGTCGAAGTAGCGAAGCCGAAGCCTGATAGCGTCGCGACTGCTCCCGCAAAATAGTTCAGAGCGTGGTATCAACGGGCCGCGATGCGGCCCGTTTTCATTTCGAGATGAACGATCAGGAACTGCTGCGCTATTCGCGCCACATTCTGCTGAACGAGATCGGCGTCGAAGGGCAGCAGAGAATACGTGCGGCGCGCACGCTGGTGATCGGCGCCGGCGGACTCGGCTCGCCGGCGGCGTACTACCTCGCGTCGGCCGGCGTGGCCACGATCGTGCTGGTCGATGGCGATGCAGTCGATCTGACCAATTTGCAGCGGCAGATTTTGCACACCACCGAGCGTGTCGGAAGGCCGAAGGCGGAGTCCGGCCAGGCTGCGTTGCACGCAATCAATCCGGATGTCGATGTGATTCCGATCGTGCGCCGCGTCGACGCCGCCGCACTCGACGAATTGGTGCGCCAGGCGACGGTCGTGCTCGACTGCTCTGACAACTTCGCGACGCGCCATGCGATCAACCTCGCCTGCGTGGCGCACCGCAAGCCGCTGGTCTCCGGCGCGGCAATCCGGTTCGATGGCCAGATTGCGGTGTTCGATCTGCGGCGCGAAGACTCGCCGTGCTATGCGTGCCTGTTCCCGCCCGCTCACGGAGAAAATGAGGGCGCAGATGAGCTGTGTTCGATCATGGGAGTGTTTGCTCCGCTCACTGGCATCATCGGCACCATGCAGGCGGCCGAGGGGCTGAAACTTGCGGCGGATGTCGGCGAAAGTCTGCATGGCCAACTGCTGATGCTCGATGCGCTGACAATGCGTTGGCATCCGGTACGCGTAACGCGCGACCCCGGTTGTCCGGTTTGCGCTCGTCGTTAAGAAGCTCTAACCGACCAGCGCCGGCATCTGCGCCTCAAGTCCTTCGGACGGCGCCTTGCGAAACCCGCTCTTGGCGAATCGATGCCAGCGGCCCAGCACGAACGCGAGCACCAGCGCCGCGCGTGCGCCCGGATCGAACGACTCGGGCAGCTCGTTTTCGCTGACTGCCACTCGAAAGCTCTGCTTGAGCGAAGCTTCGATGCGTTCGAAGAACTGATTCATCCGTTCCTGCAGGCGCTCGTTCTCGTTGACCAGCGCGTCGCCGATCAGCACCCGGGTCATGCCACGATTGGTTTGCGCAAAATCGAGCAGCATGCCCACCATGGCGCGTACCTGGCTTAACCCTGATTGCTCTTCGGTGCTGATCTTGTTGACCAGGCCGAAGATCGTCGTTTCGATGAACTCGATCAGCCCTTCGAACATCTGGGCCTTGCTCGCGAAGTGACGATACAGCGCCGCTTCGGAAACATTGAGCCGAGCCGCTAGCGCAGCGGTGGTGACCTTTTCACCCTTCGGATCCTCGAGCATCGAGGCGAGCATCTGCAGGATCTGCAGCTTGCGGGCACCGGGTTTACGCGACCCAAGCGCACTGATGTCCATGGCGACCCGTCGGCCTGAGGTTGAACAATCCGGAGGTGAGAACAACCCGGTCGGCCGGCGGCCGACGTGAAGGCATACTATCTCAGAAGCCCGCGCCTGCGAACACTTTCACGTTCAGCCAAAGAGTGGAAGTGGGTGGCGATCGCGGGCTAGCCGATCGCTTTCAACGGGTCGTGCGTCAGCTATCGAAGCTCACAGAAGCAGTACGAGATCGCGGCCAGCGGGTTCTCGCGCGCCCCGAACAGCAGCTCAAGGTCGCGCCTGACGGCACTGCCTTCGCGCCCGAGCAAGCCATCTAGCCCAAGCTCGGTTCGGACCGCGGCGGCGATGCGGCCAAAGAACAGCGACAGATAGCGATTGATGCCGCGCGGCTCCGGCTCGACATACTCGAGCCGGTAGTTTTCGCCCAGACCGGCGCGCTTGGCGGCGCTTTTTATTGCAACATCGATTCCGCCGAGCGTGTCGACCAGGCCGCGTTCCTTCGCCTGCGCACCGGTCCACACCCGGCCCTGCGCGACTTCGTTGATCTTCTCCGGTGTCGAGTTGCGGCGCTCCGCCACCAGGCCGATGAACTCGCGATAGTTCGAATTGACCACCAGTTCAAGGGACTGCACCAATCGCTTGTCGAGCGGCTGGCGCAAATCGATCGCCCCAGCCAGCCAGGTGGTCGAGACGCCGTCGAGCTTGACGCCGATTTTCTCCATCGTGCCCTCGAAGGTCGGCACCAGGCCGAACACGCCGATCGATCCGGTAATCGTGGTCGGATCGGCCACGACTTCGTCGGCTCCCATCGCGATCCAGTATCCGCCCGAGGCGGCGACGTCTCCCATCGACGCAATCACCGGCTTGCCGGCCTTGCGCGTCAGATCGAGCTGCTCGCGAATGATCTCGGAGGCTTGCACCAGGCCGCCCGGAGAATCGATGCGCAACACCACGGCCTTGATGCTGTCGTCCTGCCGCGCGCGCTGTATCAGTTCGACCATCGTGCGCGCACCGATTCGGCCCTGTCGCGCGTCGCCGCCGGTGATCTCGCCCTGCGCGACGATCACGCCGACCACGTCGCCGGAGATCGGCTGACTCGTGCTGCGCAGATACGAGTACAGCGAGACTTGCCGGAATGTCTCCTCGTCTTCGTGGCTGCGCGGCGCACCCGCCTGCAGCAGCTGCTCCCGAAACTGATCGCGCGTTTTCAGTCCGTCGACCAGCCGCTCGTTCAATGCGAGCCGCGCGATGTCGCCTTCGGCGGCCACGAGGCGCTGAGGCAAATCGGCAATCACCGCGTTCACGGTGCCGGGCTTCAGCTTGCGCACTCGCTCGACATCTCCCGTCCAGGTGGACCACAGGCCGGTTAACAGAAGCGCGTCGGCTTCCTTTGCTTCCTGGGTAGCGCCGGTGCGGGTAAAAGGCTCGGAAAAACTCTTGTAGCGCCCGGCCTGAAACGCATTGACCTTCACGCCGAGCTTGTCGAGCAACGTCTTGTAATACCCGCGCGTCGCGTCGAGCCCGCGCACCGTCAGCATGCCGGCGGGATGCAGATACACCTCGGTGGCATGCGACGCAAGGTAATACTGCGCCTGGCTGTAACCCTCACCCCACGCGTACACCGGCTTGCCGCTCGCCTTGAAGCGCTCGAGCGCCGCGGCGATCTCGCGCAAGGTCGCGGCGCCGGCGCCACGCATGTCGTCGAGCACCAGCACTGCGCGTGCGATCTGCGGATCTTTCGCGGCCGAGTCGATCGCCATCAAAACGTCTCGCACGCGGGTCTCGAAGCGCTGTTCGCCGAACGCTTCAGCCACGGCGGCTTCACGCGGCCCGATCGTGTATTCCTCGACAATGTCCCCTTGCAGATTGATCACTAGCGCGGTGTCCGGTGTGAGAACCACCGGCGCATCGCTCGCGAACCATGCCAGCAACAGCACCGCAACGATCGCCAGGAACAGCAGGTTGAATATCAACTGGCGCGTGAAATTAAGCGCGCTCCAGAGACCGCCGAAGAAGCGACGAACGAATCCTGGACGATCAGCCATACAAACTCCAGCGAAGATAGCGACGGGGGGCGGAGCTTACCGCGTACTAAGGCGGGAAACGTGGCTACCGGAGTGGCTCATCCCCTCGCCTTTGTACTGCGCGCGCACGCGCGGCCGCTCCGAAGGGAGCGCGCCTAACTAATCACTGCGAGTGCACGTGCGGCCGCGAAGCGGTCGCGTACACGAGCAGTGCTAATGACTCCTGATCATCGTGCCGACGCCCTGGTCCGTCAGGATCTCAAGCAGTAAGCAATGATCAACCCGGCCGTCGATGATGTGCACCGCGTTGACACCGCTCTTGGCCGCTTCCAGCGCGGACGAAATCTTCGGCAGCATGCCGCCGGAGATCGTGCCGTCGGCAAACAATTCGTCGATCTGTCGCGCCGATAGACCGGTCAGCAGCGTGCCGGATTTGTCGAGCACCCCTGGCGTGTTGGTCAGCATCACCAGCTTCTCGGCTTTCAATATCTCGGCAATCTTGCCGGCGACGACATCGGCGTTGATGTTGTACGTCAAACCATCTTCGCCGAAGCCGATCGGCGAAATCACCGGAATGAACGCATCGTCCTGCAGCGCCTTGACCACCGCCGGGTTGATCGCTTCGATCTCGCCGACGTGGCCCATGTCATGACTCTTCGATGGATCGGCGATATCGAGCAAGCGCAATTTGCGCGCACGGATCAGCCCGCCGTCCTTGCCGGTGAGTCCGACCGCCTGGCCGCCGAAGCGATTGATCAAGGTCACCAGTTCACCCTGCACTTCGCCCGCCAGCACCCACTCGACGACTTCCATCGTTTCGGCGTCGGTGACACGCATGCCCTGCACGAACGTCGATTTTTTTCCAACTCGCTCAAGCGCTTCATCAATCTGCGGCCCGCCGCCATGCACGACGACCGGGTTCATGCCCACGAGCTTCA